>CATLJA010000010.1 GCA_949959305.1 uncultured Oscillibacter sp. | reverse complement strand
GCGAGAAGCTTTTGAAATTCATTCTGGACGACGGCACCGGCACGGACCGCCAGATTCTCTCCGGCATTCACAAGTGGTACGAGCCGGAGGCGCTGGTGGGCAAGACCCTGGTGGCCATCGTGAACCTGCCCCCCCGGAAGATGATGGGCCAGGAGAGCTGCGGCATGCTGATTTCCGCCGTCCACAAGGAGAAGGGGGAGGAGGTCCTCCACCTTCTGATGGTGGACGACGCCATCCCCGCCGGAGCCAAGCTCTGCTGAGCGGAAAACGCCATAAACCGCAAAAGGAAGGAGCCCGGGCCGGGCTCCTTCCTTCGCTCTTGCAAACCCCCCGCGCAAGTGCTATGATATCCTCAGCAAACGACGAAAGCGGTGATACGGCATGGCAGTCATCGGCATTGATCTGGGCACCACCAACTCCCTGGCCGCCGTCTGGCGCGGCGGGAAAAGCGAGCTTATCCCCAACGCCGCCGGGGAGGCGCTGACCCCCAGCGTGGTCAGCGTGGACGGGGACGGCGGCATCCTGGTGGGCCGGGCGGCCCGGGACCGCCTGATTTCCCACCCGGAGCGGACCGCCGCCCGGTTCAAGCGCTTCATGGGCTCCGGCAGGACCTACTCCCTGGGCGGGCGCGCCTTCACGCCGGAGGAGCTGTCCTCCTTCATCCTCCGCGCCCTCCGGGAGGACGCGGAGGCGTACCTGGGCGAGCCGGTGGAGGAGGCGGTGGTCAGCGTCCCCGCCTATTTTGCCGAGGCCCAGCGGGCCGCCACGAAGCGGGCCGCCGCCCTGGCGGGCCTGAAGGTGGAGCGGCTGGTGAACGAGCCCTCCGCCGCCGCGGTGGCGGGCCATATCGGCCAGGGGGAGGAGGACAGGGTCTGCCTGGTCTTCGACCTTGGCGGCGGCACCCTGGACGTATCCCTGGTGGAGCGGTTTGGAAACGTGGTCAGCGTCACCGCCGTCAGCGGGGACAACCGCCTGGGAGGCGCGGACTTCGACCTGGCGATTGCCCGGGGCTTCTGCGGGGACTGCGGCCTGGAGTTCGACAGCCTCACCCCCCGCCAGCAGGAGCTGCTGCTGCGCCAGGCGGAAACCTGCAAGATGGCCCTCACCAGCCAGGAGCGGGTCATTCTGTCCGTGGACGACGGAAGCGTCCGCGCCGCCCTGACGCTTTCCAACGAGTGGCTGATCCGCAAGTGCGGGGCCCTGTTCCGGCGGATGACCGCCCCCATCCAGCGGGTCTTCCTGGACGGCGGCGTCTCCCCCCAGGAGCTGGACGACCTGGTGATGGTGGGCGGGTCCAGCCACATGCCCGCCGTCCGGCGCTACATCGCCCGGGCGCTCCATAAGGAGCCCGCCCGGGACAGCCGCCCCGACACCGCCGTGGCCCTGGGAGCGGGAATCTGCGCCGGGATGAAGGCCCGGGCGGGGGACCTCCGCGAGCTGGTCCTCACCGACGTGTGCCCCTTTACCCTGGGGGTGGCCCGGTATAACCAGAGCGAGCAGGGCCGGGACCTGATGAGCCCCATCATCGAGCGCAACAGCGTCCTGCCCACCAGCAAGATGGGCGTCTATTACACCGTCCGGGACGGCCAAGACAAGGTGGACGTCCGGGTTTTCCAGGGGGAGAACCGCTACTGCGCGGACAACACCCTCCTGGGCCAGCTCCAGCTTTCCGTGCCCCCGGCCCCCAGGGGGCGGCAGTCCATCCGCATCCGCTTCACCTACGACATCAACGGCCTTCTGGAGGTGGAGGCGGTCAACGAGGCGGGCCGGGCGGAGCGCCTGGTCCTCCAGAACAAGGACATGACGGCGGAGGAGGCGGAGCGCCGCCTGAAGGAGCTGTCCCGCCTGAAGCTCCACCCCCGGGAGCAGGAGGAGTACCGGGCCATGGTCGCCCGGGGGGAGCGGCTGTACGCCGTTACCGTGGGGAGCCTGCGGGAGCGGGTGGCGGAGCTGCTGGACTGGTATCAGACGGTTCTCGCCAGCCAGGAGGCCCTGAAAATCGCCAAGGCCACAAAGCGCCTGGACCGCTTCTTTGACCAGGCGGAGGCGTACCTGGGAGACGCGGCCCTCCCGCCGCCGGAGCCGGACGGCGAGTGGGAGGAGGAGCCGTGAGCTGGCCCTGGAACGAGCTGGGCCTGCCCGGGCCCTCGGATCTGCGGGCCATCCGGAGCGCCTACGCCCAGCGGCTGAAAACCACCCACCCCGAGGAGGACCCGGAGGGCTTCCAGCGCCTCCACGCCGCCTACCAGGAGGCCAGCCGCTATGCCCGCCAAAAGGCCCGCTCCGCCCCGGCGGAGCCGGATATCCCCCCTCCCGTAGAGCCCGTCCCCCGGCCGGGGGAAGCGCCGGAGCGGGAGGCGGCGGACAGATGGGATTACGACGTGCTTTTCGGGGAGCAGGCGGAACCGGACAAGCCCTCCGGAACCTCCGGGCCCGGGGAGCCGGAGCGGGAAGAAGCGCCCGAATGGGATTTCGGGGAGCTTCTGGAGGAGGACGCCGGGCAGGCGGAAGACGGCGGGGCGGAGGAAGCGCCCCAGGCCCCGGAATGGGACTTCGAGCGCCTCTTCGCCCAGGGCGAGGAGGAGGCCCGGGCGGACCGCCGCCGGAAGCTGGAGAGGCTGCGGGAGAAAAACCGGGCCCGCTTTGAAAAGCAGGAGCGGGAGCAGCGGAGGCGGGCGGCGGACGAGGAGGATGCCTGGGCCGCGGTGATGGCGGCCTCCCACGCCCTGGAGCTTCTCTATTCCTCCGGCGCGCCGCCGTCCCAGTGGCGGCGGTTCCTGGAAAGCCCGGTGTTTTTGAACGTCCGGGCAAACCTGGATTTCGTCTTCGCCCTGGAGGATTTTCTGGAACAGCGCCCCGGCCTCTCCCCGGAAATCCGACGGGCCATATTCCTCGCCTACGAGGACTGCAACGCGTCGAAGTATCCGGCGTACGGCCGCCTTTACAAGCTGCTGGACGTAAAGCGGAGGGACCGGCGGCGGGAGGCCAGGGCCAAAAGCGCCTGGCGGAACGCGTGGAGAAGCTACCCCCCCTGGCGGAAAGGGATCATTGTGGTCTGCTCTGCCATCCTGGCGGTCTTTTTCTCCATCGGCTGGGCCGTCAACCTGCGGACCGCCTATCAGGATTTTACCCAGCGCCAGGAGGACAAGCGCCGGGAGGAGCTGCTCCCCCAGTGGCTGGAGGAGGACTTCGGGGAGCCCTTTGTCCGCGCGGTTTCCAAAGACGTTTTCACCCCCGCGGCGGACCCGGATTTGTACTTTCACGCCTCTCCCCAGGGGGAGCGCTCCGAGAGCTGGCCCGGCTATCAGACCAACTATCCCCATATCCTGGTGAAAAAAGCCCTGGAGGATTTTGCCGGGGCGCGGGAGCTGGACCTGGAGCCGGCCGCCTACACCCACCAAATCGGGGACGCGCCGGGGGCCTACCTCCTCAACCTGCCCCTGCTGGGGGCGGAGGAGGGCGTGGCCGCCCTGGGGGAGCTGCTGGAGGAGCTGGCCCGGCAGGACTGGTATCAGGTTCTTACCAGGGTCTCCGGCGAAGGGGCGGACTTCCTGGTCCGGGAGCCGGTTCCCTACACGGTGTACCTGTGCCACAGGGGCCTGGCCTTCTATGAGGCCCCGTCCGGGAACGGCTTTGATACGGAGGAGGCCCTGTCCCTCTACGCCCAGGCGGGCCCCGCCCTCTGCCGCTACATCCTGGAGCAGAGCGGCCTGGCGGACAAGCACCTGGGAGAGGGGGCCTGCGTCCTCCGGGACCTGGAGCCGCTGGAGCTGGGGGAGGGAACCTTCTTCCAGGTCAGCGGCGCGGACAGGGAAAGCGGAGAGGCCCGCGTCCGGTACCTTCTGGCCTCCGGCGGCGGCGCGCTGTTCTGCGTCCCCGAGGAGGAGATGGGGCGGGTCCGCTCCGTCATCGACCTCTACCGGGGCACGCCCCGGAGCATTCAGCTGGACAAGCTCGGCCTTATCATGGTCACGGACCAGGTGCCGGAGGAATAGGCGCGAAGCGGCGGGAAACCCTTCCTTCCCGGCGAAGAACCCTTTGCCGTTTTTTGATACGCTGAAGCGGCGGGCCCGTACGGACCCGCCGCTTCTTTCTTATTGGCAGGTGAAGGCGTACCAGCCGCCGTCCTCCCGCCGCTCCCGGATTTTCAGTCCGGCGGCGGCCAGCGCGGCCTCCGTCTCGTCCGCCCGGCCCTCAATAATGCCGGAGCAGAGGAAGGTCCCGCCGGGATTCAGCAGCCCCCGCGCCCGGGGGGCCAGGGCGATGATCACGTCCGCCACGATGTTGGCAAGCACCAAATCATAGCCCCCGCCGATTCTCCCGGCCACGCTTTCGTCCGTCAGGATGTTCCCCACCAGGACGGACAGCCGGTCCGGGCCGATTTGATTGAGCCCGGCGTTCTCCTCCGCCGCGTCCCGGCACTTCTCGTCGATATCCACCGCCAGGGCGGACCCCGCCCCCAGCCGCAGGGCGGCCACGGACAAAATGCCGCTGCCGCAGCCCAAATCCAGCACCCGCTCGCTCCCCCGGACCAGGCCCTCCAGGGCCGTCAGGCACAGCCGGGTGGTGGCGTGGGACCCGGTTCCGAAGGTGAGCCCCGGGTCCAGGTAAAGGGGGACCCGCTCCCCCGGGTCCGCCTCCTCCCACTTGGGGATAACCAGCAGCCGCTCCCCAATCTCCATGGGCTTGTAG
This sequence comes from uncultured Oscillibacter sp., assembly GCA_949959305.1. GTDB lineage: Bacteria > Bacillota > Clostridia > Oscillospirales > Oscillospiraceae > Oscillibacter. The sequence continues at coordinate 38,777 of CATLJA010000010.1, read as the reverse complement.
TACTGCTTCCAGCTGTTCTCCCAGTCCGCGTCCTCGACGTTCTCCAGGGTCATCAGCAGCGTCCCCAGGTCCCAGCCCTCCCGTTTCAGCTCCTCCAGGGCAACGCGGACCTCTCCCAGCTTGGCGAAGCCCGCCTCCCTGGCCTCCAGGTAGAAGGTAATCCGGGACCGGCCCGCCATATGGCGCTCCAGGTCCTCGTCCACGTAGTCCCAGTAATCGCGGTTGTTCTCCAGGAAGTCCTGGAAATCCTCCCCGTCCTCAATCATCACGCCGTCCACGTCCAGCCCGGACAGCACCGCCTGGACCGTCTCCAGCCCGGCATGGTTCGTGTCGATGCGTACTTCCAGCCAGCGCATATCAAACCGCCTTTCTACAGATCCTCACCGGCTCCGGCCGACGAAGAACAGCGTCACGACCCCCGCCCCGGTATGGCTGCCGATGACGGGGCCCACGTAGTTGATATAGACCTCCTTCACGCCCAGGCGGCGGCGGACCTCCTCCGCCACGAAGTCCGCGTCCTCCCGGCAGTCCCCGTGGCTGATGAAGACCGGATAGTTCTCCGGGTCCACGGCGGTCTTCTCCATGTGCTCCACCAGGGCCAGCAGCGAGGCCCGCCGCCCCCGGCACTTCTCCATGGGGATAAGCCGCCCCTGGCCGTCCACGTGGAGGACGGGCTTGACGGAGAGCATGGTCCCGAACAGCGCCGCCGCCGCGCTGACCCGGCCCCCCCGCTTCAGGTGGTTCAAATCGTCCACGGTGAACCAGTGGCAGATGTTGGCCTTGGCCCCCTCGGCGAAGTCCCGGACCTCCTCCAGGCTTTTTCCCTTCTTCTTCTCCCGGGCGCAGAGCCAGACAAAGAGGCCCTGCCCCATGGAAGCGCAGAGGCTGTCCACCACGCAGGCCCGCCGCCCCGGGAAGGCCTCCTCCAGCTCCCTGGCCGCGATGACGGCGGACTGGTAGGTGGTGGAGAGGGCGGAGGAGAAGCACAGGCAGAGAACGTCCCTCCCGGATTCCAGGATGGGCCGCATCGCCGCGTCGAACTCCCCCACGTTGACGGCGGAGGTGACAGGCAGGGCCCCGGCCCGGACCCGGCCGTAAAACTCCCGGAAGCCTATCTCGCTGCCGTCCAGCAGGTTCCGGTAGCTCCGGCCCTCCAGCTCCAGCCGCAGGGGCAGCACCTCCAGCTCCAGCTCCGCCGCCAGCTCCGCGGTAAGGTCGCAGCAGCTGTCGGTCATAATGACGTATTCAGACACGTTCACGCACGCTCCTTTTCTTTTTTGCCCCTGGGCTCCTTCCGCTCCCGGAGGAGGGCCACGCAGCGGCTCCCCGCCACGCCGGCGGCATAGCTCAAAAGGGCGAAGTGAATGGCGGCGTCGGCCAGGGCGGGGTCGTCCAGCTCCCCGTCCCCCGTCCGGGCGGCCAGCTCGTCGGCGGTGATGTTCAGGGCCTTGTCCAGGCTCTGGCGGAAGGCGGCGTAGCCGTCCCGGACCGGGCGGTCCTGGAGCTCCTCCCGGATCAGCAGGTCCATGTCCCGGGTGGACATGACCCGCTTCAAAACGCAGATGGCGGTGAAATAAGCCAGGTGCTCCCGGCCGTACTTCTTCCCCTCGGCCCGGGGGGCCAGCCCGCTTTTCGTGTAGTTGTTCACCATGGCGGCGGTGAGGCCGTCGTCCCCGTCGAAGCGGATGACCTGCCGGTCCATATAGGAGAGAACCTGGTCCATGTACAGGGAGAAGTCCGGCAGCTGATCCCAGTCCACGGGGCGGTGGTCCCGCAGGCGGGCTTGAAGGTCGGTCAAATCGTTCATGGCTCGTCCTTTCTTGAAATTCTGTGGCTCGGCGCGAAACAGCCGCCCGGCGGGCCGGGCGGCTGGGCAATGGTTATTGTAACACCGGGACGCGATTTTGTAAACCACATTTTAGGAGAATGAAAAACATATTTTTGAGCTTTCTCCTTCCGCCGCCTTACAGCTGCGCCATCACCTGGCCGATGGGCTCCGTGATGAGCAGCCCGGCGGAGAGGTCCCGGGCCACGGCGGACTTGTTGATCAGGACCGTCCGGCTCCCCCGGAAGCAGTTGATAAGCCCCGCGGCGGGCCAGACGTTCAGGGAGGTGCCGCCGATGATAAGGAGGTCCGCCCGGGCGATGGAGTCCACCGCGTCGTTCATCACCGCCTGGTCCAGCCCCTCCTCATAGAGCACCACGTCCGGCTTCACCACGCCGCCGCACGCGCAGCGGGGCACGCCGCTGCCGCTCAGAATAAAATCCAGGCCGTGGAACTTCCCGCATTTTTCACAGTAATTCCGGTGGACGCTGCCGTGGAGCTCGCAGACGTGCCTGCTGCCCGCCGCCTGGTGGAGTCCGTCGATGTTCTGGGTGACCACGGCGGTGAGCTTCCCCGCCGCCTCCCACTCCGCCAGCTTCCTGTGGGCGGCGTTGGGCCGGGCCCCGGGGGCCAGCATCTTGGCCCGGTAGAAGCGGAAAAATTCCTCGGGGTTGCTTTTGTAAAAGGTATGGCTTAAAATGGTCTCCGGCGGATACTTCCATTCCTGGCGGTAGAGCCCGCCGGTGGAGCGGAAATCCGGGATGCCGGATTCCGTGCTGACCCCCGCGCCGCCGAAGAAGGCGATGGCTTTGGATTCCCTCACCCAGGTCCTCAAGGTCTCGACTGCTTCCGTCATAATGATCCCTCCCTGCGGATTATAATAGAATCGTTTTAAGGAGAACGGCACATGAACATTCAGATTTTCGGCTCCTCCAAGTGCTTCGACACGAAGAAGGCCCAGCGCTGGTTCAAGGAGCGCCGCGTCAAGTTCCAGTATATCGATCTCCCCTCAAAGGGATTATCCCCCCGGGAATACCAATCCGTCAAGCAGAAAATCGGCTTTGACGCCCTGGTGAACACAAAATGCCGGGCCTATGAGGATTTGTACATGGCCTTCGCAACCCCCGCCGCCCGGGAGGAGAAGCTGCTGGAGAACCCGGCCTTGTTCCGGACCCCCATCGTCCGCAACGGCAAAGAGGCCACCGTGGGCTACCGCCCGGAGATTTGGGAAACCTGGGAATAACCGCTCCGCCTATTCTTACGGAAAGCGTGGTGAATCCGCCATGACACGCAGGCTGTCCAGAGGGGCCTATCTTCTGATACAGCGATACTTCCGCCACGGCGTGGGAGTCCAGAGCGCCGCCCTGGCCTTCTACCTGCTGTTTATGATTTTCCCCTTCCTTATCTTCATCAGCGCCCTGCTGGGCCTGCTGGATTTGAACGTCACCGCGATTCTGCTGGCCCTGGGGGAGTTTCTGCCCCGGGACGTGGTGGACATTGTCCGGGCGTACCTTCTCCACGTGGGCCAGAGCCCCAGCCCCAAGCTGATGGTGTTCGGCCTGTTCTTCTCCATCTGGTTCCCCATGCGGGCCACCAACGCGCTGATGGTCTCCGTCCGGACGGCCTACCACCTGGGCCCCCCCAGGCGGGCGGCGGTCCACCGGCTGAAAACCCTGCTTTACACCATGGTGCTGATTTCCGCCATCGCCCTGACCCTGGTCCTCATGACCATCGGCGACCGGCTGCTGGGCTACGCCGTGGGGAACTTCCGCCTGCCGCTGTTCCTGGCGGAGCTGTGGGCCCGGATGCGCTTCCCGGCGGCGGCGGTGGTGGGCTACTTCGCCCTGTTCTTTCTTTACGCCCTGGCCCAGGACGCGCGGCGGCCCTGGCGGGACCTCTGGCCCGGGACCCTGGCGGCCCTGGCGGCGTGGATGGGGCTGAGCTGGCTGTACGCCATGTATGTGGAAAATTTCGCCAACTACTCCCTGCTCTACGGCTCCATCGGCGCCGTGGTGGTGCTGATGATCTGGCTCTACATGTCCGCAAACGTCCTGATTCTGGGGGCGGAGCTCAACGGGACGCTGCTGGCGATGCGGAAGGAGCAGGGAACATGAAGCCAAAAACGCGGTCCCGTTCGGGCCGCGTTTTCCTGTCCCGGCGGAGGGGAAGGGGCTTGCATTGCCGGGAAAATCCTGCTATAATCGACCTGGAAAACAAAAATGCGGCAGCCGGCGGGCGCTTCCAACACCCGCCGGCCTGCACAGGTGCCAGAACCACCTACACAACGGCCGCAAGGCCGCACCGCATGGGGATATTATACGACAATCCGGCCCTTCACGCAAGGGGCGGGTTTTGCCGTTGTATTCTTTGTGCCGTGTCCGCATGAAAAGCGTCTGCTTCTCGCGCTGTGTGGGGTTTGACCTGCACGGCGTTTTTGTTTTTCACCCGGCGGACCGTATGGGGGCGAAGCCGCCCCCGGGCCGCCGCGGTGGAACGAAATACGGCAAGGGGCGGGCGTCCGGGACCCGTCCCCTGGAAAAGGGAGGACTTGGAAGGATTCCCGGGGAAATCGGAAATCAGAAAAAGGAGAGCTCCTATGTTTACCCTTATCATGTATGTCCTGATTATCGCCTTTATTATCTGGTTCAGCGTCTCCATCACCAAAAGCTGGAACAAGCAGGCGGCCCGCCGCCGGGCCGGGGCGGAGGCCCAGGCCGCCCGGCACGGCGGGCAGTTCGTCCTGGAGTGGGACGGCCCCAGGGCCCAGGGGGCGGCGGATTCGGAATTCGGCCCCCTGCTGGTGGAGATTCCCAAGAAGCTGGGCAGCGGCAGCGCCCGGTTCTACGAGCGCGGCCTGGTCCTGGGAAGCAAGCGGGTGTCCTATGACAACCTGAAGGACGTGGCCTTCATCCCCGGGCGCGGCGGCGGCTTCACCCCGAAGCAGAAGATGCGCAACTCCTCCGTGCTGTGGATCTACCGGAAGAAGGGCTCCACCATCGGCGTCCGGGATTTGAGCTACCGCTTTGACAAGCAGACCATGGAGGCCATCCAGGCGGGCCTTGGCTTCCGGCCGGAGGACTGATATGGAATTTTCAAAAGTGGAGCTGGCGGAGGCGAAGCGGCAGATTGATTCCACGCTGCACAAGCTGCGGGAAACGGCCCGGACGCTCCGGGAAAAGGAAAACCCGGAGCGCTGCAAGTCTCAAATCACCCTGGCGGAGCGGCGCGTCCGGGCCTTTGAGATCGCGAACCGGCTGATTGAGCGGGAGCTGTCGCAGGACTGACGCAGACAAACGGAGACGGCGGGCCGTACGGCCCGCCGTCCTTTTCACGCCTCCTCCGGCTCCGGCGGAATTGCCAGCTGGAAGCCGTCCCAGTCGTACGCCCGCCCCTGGAGGGAATCCCAGGTGAACCCCACCCGGTGGCATTCCTCCCAGGTGAGAAACCGGAAGTAGAACTCCACCCCCAGGTGGCAGGGCAGGATGTCCCGCACGATTTTCTCAATCTGCCCGAACTCCTGCGGCACCCCCGCCGTCTCCGGGAAAACCACCCGAATCTGGTTGGCCCCCATCTCCACCGCCCTGGCCCGGATGCCGCAGCCCCGGATGGTCCGGTCGATGGCCTCCGGCGTCAGGCTGTCCCCGTCTATCTGGAGCAGGGCCGCGATGGCCGCCCGGCGCTCCTCCGGCGCGGAGGCGGCGGGCCGGCGGAGAAACAGGGCCTCCCGGCGGCGGAGGCCCTCGCCCTCCGCCGTGGCGGTGACGGCCTCCCGCTCCACCTCCTCCAGCTGGGCCGCGGCAGCGTCCAGCCCTTTGCCCAGGGCGTAAATCTCCGCTCCGCTGAGGGAGTCCCGGTCCAGCCGGTAGACCCCCAGCGGGGCCAGCAGGGCCCGCAGATACTCCTCGTACATTTTACGCCTCCTCCAGCTCCGTCACCTCCAGCGTCCCCAGCACCGGCAGGGCCGTGCTGTCCGCCGGAACGTCCGCCGCCGGGGCGATGAAGCGGTAGTTTTCCACGCCCTCCAGGCCGTAGATCCGGTTGCCCAAATCCGCCAGCAGCACGGCCCGGCCCAGCAGCCGCCCGCCGAAGAAGTCCGCGATGGCCCGCCGGGCGGACTCCAGCACCGCCTCCTTGTCCGCCCCCTCCCTGGGGGCCACCGCCACGGCCACGTTGACCGTCTTGGCGGCGGGGGGCAGGACCTTCACCGCCACCGCGATTTCCCGCTTTTCCTGGAGCTCCGCCTGGAGCCCCGCCAGCAGCTCCCCATCCGGCAGGCCGTTCTCCCCGGTGACATAGACGTTCACCGTCCCCGGCCCCTCCGCCCGGCCCACGGCCTTGGCCGCCGTCACGCCGGGCCAGCTCATGGCCGTGGCCTCGTACCAGGCGGCGTTGGCCCCGTTGGGCAGGCGGCGGTAGCTCTCCAGAATGCGGGAGCGGAAGGTTTCGTCGTCCTCCTCCCCGGCTCCGCCGGTGAAGGCGTTGGGGTTCGTCACCGCCGTCACCGCCTGGGGGCAGGCCGTCAAAAACCGCACCGCCCCCGGCACCACGTTGCCTCCCGCCCCGGGCTCCACCGCCTCGGCGGGAGCGTCGGCGTACAGGGAGCCCGCCGGAATCACCGCGTCCGCCGTGGTCCGCACCCGGACCTCCTCCGCCGTCATGCACACCGTTCCCGCCGGGACATCCACATCCACGGCCGGGGCCGCCTCCACGGAAAAGCGCAGGGACCCTCCCGACCGGGTGGCTCCCAGGCGCTTCAGGCCCCGCATGGCCCCGTGGCGGTCCAGGTAGATTCCCTGGGCCGTCTGGGGAAAGCTCTGGTCCAGCACCCAGTCCGCCTGGATTTCCAGGGCCTGGAGCTCCGCCGCCGCGGCCCACAGCCGCACCGCCAGGTCGCATCCGGCCTCTGGCGTGAAGCCCGCCCGCTGGGCGAAATCCGCCAGCAGCGTCTCGTAAATCGTCTCAATGCTCCGCATATCCGTCTCCCCCCCCTCTCAGGGCAGCACCTCCACCGTCACCGGCAGGACCTCCCCCTCATAGCGCAGCTTCGCCGTCACCGCCGCGCCGCCGTCCCGGCCCTGCTCCAGCGCCACGTCCTCCACCGTCACGGGCTCCTCCTCCAGGGCCTCCGCCACATACTGGCGGGCGGCGCTCCGCCGCTCCGGGGCGGGAACCCGCCCCAGCTCCCAGAGGCGGCTGCCCAGGCTCTCCCAGAAGGGGAAGCCGCCCCGCCTGGCCGTCAGCCGGAAGATCACCCGCTGGAGGAGGGCCTCCCGCCCTCCCACCCGCCGCAGTCCTCCCACGCCGTCGGCCAGATAGTCCCCGTTTTTCAGCTCCAGCTCCATTGCCTTTCCTCCCTCAGCAGCCGCAGGGCGCGTAAGGCCGCCCGTTGACGGTGAGCCGCCCGCTGACGGCGAGCTCCCCGGCGACGGACACCCGGCTCCCCCGGATTTCCACGCTGCCGTCCTTTTTGAGATACACCGAATTTCCGCCGGGGCCGTAGAGGTAAACCTCCCCCGGCTCAATCCGCCGGGCCTCCTCCTGGGGCCGGGTCCCGGCCACGCACTGCTCCTCGCCGCCGGGGCCGCCCTTCACCACCAGCACCGCCGCCCCGTTGGCGGGGGTCCAGAGATAGCCCCCCGGGCCGTAGACCGGCAGGTCCCGGACCTCTCCCCGGGTCACCACGCCCACCTTCTGCCCGCTGATGGTGGTAACGCCCAGGTCCGCCCCGCCGGTGTCGGCGGCCGGTTTGACCTGTCTTGAAAGCCACATACGCCGCTCCTCCTTTTTTTGTTACAGGGGCTTCAGCGTCAGCGCCGTCACGGCTCCGCTCCGGCCGTCGAAGCGGCTTTCCGCCTCCGCCACCCGGAAGGTCCCGGAGAGGCCCATCCGCTCCAGGGACAGCGCCGCCCGGTCCCCCGGGAAGGCCAGGAAGCTCCCCGGCAGCACCGCCTCCGCCGCCCAGGCGTCCTCCCTGGAGCGCTGAATCTGATACTCCCCCGTGTACCGCATGGCGGCCCAGGTGCTCTGTCCCGGGGTGTACACCACCCGGCGGCACTGGCCCCCCTTGTTCAGCATCTCCTGGTTTTTCACGGAGAAGGTCTTGTTCCGGGTCTTGTCGATGACCAGGGCCTCCGTCAGCACGCCGTAATAATCCTCCCGCAGCGTGCAGGAGAGCACCGGGTCCCCCTCCCCGATGGACAGGGTCCGTCCCGCCTTCTCCGGCCCCGCCAGAAGCGTTCCCTCCCGGCTGAACCGGGGAACGAAGCCCCCATAGGTCCTGCAGAAGCTCTCCACCGCCTTCCACTGGCTGCTCCCCGCCGCCACGGTGTACACCGAGTCCGCCCGGACCTCGGCAATCTCCCCGCAGGAGATGCCGTAGGGCTCCGCGTGATTGCGCAGGATTTCCGCCAGGGTGGCCTGCTGGTAGGTGACGGGCCGGGACTCGTTGTCCAGCAGCCGGGCGGCATAGCCCCGGCCGGAGACGGAGGCCGTCAGGCCGTTTTCATCCAGATCCACCGTGTACTCGTCCACCACGGCCCGGAGCATCACCGTCCCGTTCTCCTCCGCCGTGAAGCCCGCCGCCAGCCGCAGCGGCTCCGCCATCTCCTTTTGATAGACGAAGGTCACGGAAAAGCTGTCGCAGGGCACCGTTCCCGTGTGGGTGACACGCCAGCTCAAAAGCGGCGGCAGGCGGAATATCCGGTGGTCCGCCGTGATAAGCGTCCCTGTCACGGCAGCTTCACCGCCTCTCCCGGATAAATCAGGTTCGGATTCTTGATTTGGGGATTGGCCCGGATCAGGGCCGCCAATTCCACCCCGTACTGCCGGGCCACCGCCCAGAGGGTGTCCCCCTTCCGCACGGTGTGGACCTTCCGCGCTTCGGCGGCGTTTCCCGCCGGAGCGCCGCCGGAGCCCCCGCTTCCGCCCTCCGCCTCCTTCAGCCCGCCGTCATAGCCGCCGCCGTCCTCCCAGAACTCAAAGCGGTAGCGGACGAAATCCGGCCTGGGCTCTTCCGCGGCCTCCAGCGCCGCGAAATAGGCCCGTTCCGTCCGCCACACCGGATGGACCAGCAGCCCCGGCCCCTCCTGCCGGAAGACCCCGGCCAGCTCTTTGAAACGCTTATAAGCGTCCGCCCCCGTGAAAACGCCCTCTCCCTTCAAGACCCGGTAGGAGCCCCCCAGCTCCTGCATCACGCACGGCCCGAAGGGAACCTGGTGGACGGCGATCCGCCGCCGGTGCTCCACCGTGTACACCTCGGGATTGTGCGGCCATGTGAACTCCTTGAACCGCATCGGCGTCAGCCGCATGCCGCGTCCCTCCTCTCCCCGGGCGGGCTGCTTTCCCGCCCGGCCTCTTAAAACCTGTATTCACAACCGCTGAACGCCGTCCGGCCGGTCATGAACACAGGTCCTCAGTAAATCGTAAAGCCGCCGTCATACCGCCGGGCGTCCCGCTGAACGGCCCGGGACAGCGCCCTGGCCCCGGCCTCCGCCCGGAGGATGGGATTCTCCCGGCCGTCCCCCCAGGGAAGGGCGCGGAACAGCCGTTCTCCCTCCCCCGCCGTCTCCGCCGGGCCGTACCCGCCGGGCGGAACCGTCCGGCTTCCGCCCAGGGCGGCGTACCGGAAAGCCCTCCCCCCGCCGTACTCCGGAAGCGTCTCTCCCCCGGCGGCCTCCCGGCCTCCGTACCTTAGAGGTGCTTCTCTCCCAGCGGCGGGGCCGTCCTCCGCGCGCTTTCTCCCAGCTGCTTCCGCCGCCGTCTCCCCGCTCTCCGTCCCGGCCTCCCTCCTGCCGGAGAGCCTCAAACGCTCCGCCGCCGAGCCGTCCGTCCCGGCCCGGAGCGTCCTCCGTCTTCCCGCCGGGGCCCTTTGCCGCAATCCCGCCGCAGAAGCCTCCGCCCCGGCGGTCCGCTCCTCCCAAAGCGAACCCCCCGCCTCTCCGCCCAGAAATTCCTCCCAGGCGCCCGCCGGCGCAGCCGGGCCGCCCGCTCCGCCGTCCAGGGCCGCCCGCTCCGCCTCCCGGACAATCTCCCACGCCCCGGGGGCTCCCTCCGGGGAGCTCCCCTTCTCTCCGCGCCCTCCGGCGGGAAATGCCGCCGCCTTCTTGCCCGGAGCGCGCCTCCGGGCCTCTCCGGGCCATTCCCGGCTTCGCCCCGCCGTTTCCCGGCTCTCCGTCTCCTCCGGGGCGGCTTCCCCGTCCCAAAGGGAAGCCGCCTCCCGGGGCGCCTCCTTCTCTGGCTCCCCGCCGCCCAGCAGCGCCAGCAGCGCCGCCCGCTGCCGCGCCAGCTCCCAGCCCAAATAGTCCACGCGCCTCACTCCCCCCGCAGCGCGGCGAACCGCTCCACGTCAAATTCCGGGTTCACCGTCCCCGTCCCGGCCTGGGGGCGGCGATCCTCCGGGCCGCCCCCCTCCGCCAGGCAGCGGAGCAGCCTTTCCATCTCCCGCCCCGTCAAATCCGCCAGGACCTCCGTCTCGTCTTCGTAGACCCGCTCCCCCTGAGAGAAGCAGCACTCGGACAAAATCCGCCCGTTGCACACCAGCACCCGCTCCAGCGGGTCCTCCGTCCTCCGGCCCTCCCGCCACAGCTCCAGAAGCCGCCCGGCCGTCAGGGGGCGCAGCTCGCCGATCCGCCTCATGCGGAGGTTTCGATGCGCCTTGCGGCCACCACGGTGACCTTCTCCGCCACCATGGCGTTGAGGCGGCCGTCCTCCTCAATGCCGCTCCACTGGCATCCGCTGTAGATGACCCGCCGGTCCGGCTTGCAGATTACCAGGGAGAAATCCGCCAGGTCGTAGAAGTTGATTCCGTCGGACACGGCGCTGTCCGTGGCATAAAGCCTGGTCAGCTCCAGGGTGTATCGCTTCTGCCCCTCAATGGTGGCCACCGGCTCGCTCTCTCCGAAGGCCTCCACGCTCTGGGAGGTTTTGGACGCTTTGGCGGCGTAGCTCTGCACCACCGCCACCTTCCTGCCGTCCATTTCCAGATAAATGTCGGCGCTGGTGGGAAATCCCGTCATCGCTGTTCACGCCCCTTTCTCAAATCTCAATGTGTACCGTCAGCCGCACCTGGTTCAGCCCGTGGGCCACGGCGAAGCCGAACTCCACCAGGCACACCGTGGGGTCGTCGGGGGAGGCGGCGACCGTCACGGCGTCATAGCCGCTGATAATCTCCGCCGCCAGCTTTTTTTCCAGCTCCACAATCACCTGGGAGCGGATGGCCGCCCGGTTCCGGGCGTTGTTCTTGCTCCGGGAGAAGCGGCTGCGCAGGGCGGAGCGCACCGCCGGAATCACGTCGTCCACAATCAGGATGGTGGTCAGCTCCCGCCATGTCGCGTCCGCCGTGCCGCCGGTCTTGGTCCTGGTGGTGATGCCCCGCACCGGGGACACCACCCCCGCCGCGCACTCCAGCGGGGTCACGCCGCCCCGGACCAGCAGGTCGATGTCGCTGTCGCCGTAGTCCTGGCTCAGGCCGGTCAGGCCCTTGAGCTCCGCCCCGTTCAGGGGGACCGCCGGGTCCCCGCCGGAGGCCGCCAGGGCCGCCGCAGCAGCGGCGGCGAACACGCCGGGCAGGGGCTTTCCCGCCCGGTCCAGGGCGTCGGGCCCCACCAGCACCACGCGCTCGCTGTTCAGCTCCGCCGCCCGGGCCGTCAGCTCCGAAACCTCCGCCCCGTCGCAGCCCACCACGGCGATACGCTCATGCCGGAGGGCGGAGGCCTCCTCCACCGCCGCCCGCAGGGCCTGGTGAACCGCCGCCTCGCCGCTGTCGCACACCAGCACCTGTACGTCCGATTGTCCCAGTGCGGCGAAGGCCCGGGCGTAGTCCTCCGCCGCGCCCTCCTCCGCCACCCGGACCGCCGTCACGGCGGACGCGCCGTTTTCAAACAGCAGCCGCAGGATGGTGCTCATTCCCGCCGTCTCGTCCTCGCCGAAGGCGGCGGCCCCGGCGGCCCAGCCGGTCACCGTCACCGGCTTGTCCACGGCGCCCCTGGCCGCCTTGGCCGCTACGCCCACGGTCCGGGCGGCCCGCCCCCGGACACCGCCGAGGACGTGTCGTAAGCCGAGTAAACCCCCGGCCGCTCATGCAGATTGCTCATCTCGCAAAACTCCTTTCAAGATAAAGTCCAGGAACTCCGTCTCCCCGTCTCCGCTCTCCGCCAGGAACAGCGCCTCGCACTTGAGCCTCCCCCGCCGGAGGAACAGTCCCGTCTGCTTTTCCCAGGCCAGGGCCTCCCAGCTCAGCTCCCCGGGCCGGATGCCCTCCGGCAGCCCGCTCATCAGCACCGCCGCCGCCGTCTCGCCGCCGGAGTCGCAGTCCGCGGCCCGCTCCGCCCGGAGGTCCACGGTGATAACGCCCTCCAGCCGCCGGCCGTAAACCTCCCGGACCCGGCCGCTCCCGTCCCGGACCTCCCCCAGGTATCCGCCCAGCCCCAGGGCCCGGCCCTCCGCCGCTCCCACTGCCACGGTGGCCAGGGGCGTTTTCCGCTCCGCCGCCCATTTTTCGGGAAAGGCGGCCTCCGCCTTCAGCCCCCCGGCCCGCAGGGCGGAAATCACCGCGTCCCGAATCTGTCTCAGCTCCTTCATTCCGCCTCCCTCGCCCGCTCCAGCACGGCCCGCCAGTGGCTCAGCCGCGCTCCGATGTAAAGGGGCCGCCCGCTCCGGACCCGGAACCGCCGGCCCTCCCAGGCGGCCAGGTCCCCTTCCTCCAGGGCCGCCCGCCCCAGGTACAGCCACAGCCGCCCGTCCAGCCGCCCGGCGGCGGAGGGCTCCGCTCCCAGCTCCCTCCGCTCCCTCACCGGCTGGAGGAAGGCCCGGACCGTCTCCGTCCGGCCCTCCCGCTCCACCGTCACCTCCTGCCCGTACCGGGCCAGGATCCGCTCCACCCAGCGCGTCACCCTTCCACCCCCCGGGCCCAGAGTCCCGCCGCCAGGGCGAAGGGCTCCATCAGCCGCTCCGCCGCCTGCCGGAGGCCCTCCGCCCGTCCGGCCCGGTCCGCGCCGCTGTCCAGCTTCACGGAAACGTCCCCGGCGGAGAAGGAGGCCGCGCCCCCTTCTCCCGCCGCCAGGTCCGCCGCCGCCGTGAAGGCGGCGGCGCAGGGGAGGGCCTCGCCGCAGTCCTCCGCCGTCACGCCCTCCCGGAGGCGGCCCAGCCAGGCGGCCTCCGCCGCGGCGCAGAGGGGCTCCAGCAGCGTCCTGTCCTCCCCGCCGCCCCCGGCCGCCGCCAGGGCCAGCTCCAAAATCCGCTCCCTCACGGCCTCACCCGTCAGCCCTGGGCCTGGGCTCCGCCGCCCAGCTTCAGCACCTTGGACGCTCCGGTGAACAGCTTGGCGAAGCCGGAGATGGAGGTGATGGCCGCCCTCTCCAGCTGGCGGTCGATGAGCTTGTCGTACTCCACCGTCACCTCGCCGCCGATCACCTGCTCCAGGGCGTAGCGCTTGTCCAGGCCGATGATGGTCCCGGCGGGCATGGCCCCGGTCCGCAGGAGCTTGGCCCCCAGGGGCGTGGACAGCGTGCCCGTGCCCTGGAAGTTCAGCCCCGTCAGGGGATTCTGGAACTCCTTGAGCCGCAGCAGCTTCAGCATGGCGTCGCCCCCCACCAGCAAAGTGTTCATGGCGTAGGGGTCGAACTTGTTCCAGAACTCCAGCAGCGCGTCGTAGGTGAGCTCGCCGCCAAGGCTCACCGTCTCGGCGGGGTTTTCGTTCCCGTCCCCCTCCATCAGCACCCTGATGGCGTCCTGAAGGTGCATCTTCCCGATGTAGGCCCCGATCTGGCGCAGGGTGACGGAGAACAAATCCAGCCGCTGGAAGCGGACCGCCTCGTAGGAGGCCACCAGCATCCGCCCCCGCTTCTGGAGCTTCACCAGGTTCTCCTGGGTGCGGACGGAGGTCTCGGGAATGGCCGCCCCCTCCTCCACCGGGAGCAGCTTCTTCTCCTCCTCCGTGGGCACGGAGGCGATGGAGCGGTAGTCCATCCCGTCGAACCTGGTCACCGTGGCGGTGATGTCCGGCAGGATGCCGCCCTCCTCCACTCCCTGGCGCACCACCCGGGAGACGAACTCCGGGAACAGCACCGAGGACTCGGTGGTGTGGAAGAATTTTTCCACCGAATCGCTGTCCGCGCCCTTGACGCGGATGCCGAAGCGCTTCAGCTGCCGCTGGAACGCGTCCAGGCCCTCCATGGGGGTGCCCCGATAGCGCTCGCTGGGGTCCAGCTTCTCCAGCGTCTGGGTGAAGCTGGTTCCGCTGCGGCCGTACATCCCCTTTTCCAGCCGCACGTTCTCAAAATGATAGCCCATCGTCTTCTCCTCCTTCGATCTATCCGGCACGGGGCGCCGCCCCGCTGGCCGTCCTCAAACCAAAAACGCCTCCGCGTCCTCCGCCTTTCCCGCGTCCCTTCTCCTCAGCTGCGGGGGCACGGGAAAGCGCTTTGCCGCCCGGGCCTCAAAGCTGCGCCGCAGCTCCAGCAGCTCCGGCTCCTCCAGCCGCTCCGCCGCCCTGGCGAATACCTCCCCGTCCAGCCCGTCGTCCGCCAGCATGGCCAGGCGCGCCACCTCCCGCCGCAGCTCCTTGAGGTACTTCCGCCCCAGCTCCGCCTCCCTGCGCAGGCTCCGGTCCTTTTCCCGCTCCTGGCTGAAGCGCTTCAGCACCCCCGCCGTCCTCTGGGCGGGCACCGCCACGAAGGACCACTCGTAAGCGTCCGTAACGTCCTTCAGCTCCCGGAAGCACAGCCCCCCGTCATAGGTCCGCCCCGGCACGTGGGCGCACGCGCCGTTCTCCGCGCCGCAGATGGAGCAGACGCTCCGCCCCGCGCTGCACCCCACGCTGACCTCCTTCTTGATGCCCCCCTCAATCTCGGCGATGAGGTCCTCGTTCTTCTCCGTCCGCAGGAGGTAGGCCCAGCCCTTGAGCCAGCGGTACTCGTCCCCGGCCTGCGTCCGCTGCGCGCCCTCCCGCACCACCTCTGTTTTGTAAATCCGGGCCGTCTGTCCCCGGGCGCTCCACTGGTGGTCGAAGATGCCGCTCTTGCCCGGCAGCAGCTCCCCCAGCCGCTCCAGCGCCTGGCTGTCGAAGCGCTCAAAATCCCGGTCCACCTCGTTGTCGCACAGCCGCAGGGCGAACACATACACCTGCTCCGCCGTCAGCTCCGCCTTGGCCAGGCCGTTGATCAGCGCCAAATCCTCCGCCGTGACGGCCAGTCCCTTCCAGTTCTCCATGTCCCTGCCTCCCATCTCACGCCTCCGCAGCGTCGTTTTCAATCCGCAGCTTCCGGGCCTGCTCCCGGTAGAGCTCCGCCCGGGCCTCCTCCACCTGGTCCTGAAGGTTGATGTCGTCCCACTCCACCCGGAAGCCGCAGCCATAGCCGTTCATCCGCAGCCACAGCCGGCATATCCGCTCCGCCACCGGGGCCAGCGTCCGCCGCAGGGCGGTGATTTCGGTGGTGAGCATGTCCGCCTGCTGGCTGCTCATCCGCTCCGTGGAGTTCCAGCTCAGCCCCAGCATGAAGGGCGGGATGCCCGTTTTTGCCACCACCTGCTCCAGTATCTGCCGCACGGGCGCCTGGCTGTCCAGCACCGGCGCGTCCGCGCCGATGACCCGGATGTTCACGTCCCCGGCGGCCACAAAGTCCCGCACGCTGCCGCCCCGGGTCTCCCGCATGGCCCGGGACCACTCCCCGGCCAGCAGCTTCCCCCGCTCGGCGGCCCCCTGGCCGCCCTGGCAGGTGACGGCGAAGCGGAGGTTTCCGCACCGCTCCCAGTTCACCCCGATGGTGTGGTAAATCTTCATCAGGATATCCGTCAGAAACGGCAGGGAGCGCAGCAGGGACACGCCGTAGGGGTTTTCCGCCTCCGGGTTCAGCGGCGTGAATAAAATCAGGTTCTGGTACGGCAGCTCCGCCATCCGCCCGTTCCCGTCCGGCCCCCAGATGGAAAAGGCCAGGGGGTTCTCCCCCTCCCGGATTTCGATGTCCTCCGCCCGCCCGCACAGCAGGGCGGCGATTCCCCGGTTCCCGGCGGCGGGGACGATTTCCCCCACCGCCCGTCCGCAGGTTAAAAGGGAATCCAGATAGCTGTCCAGAAAGGCGTTCAGCCCCTGCTGCCCCCGCCCCGTGGGAACGGTCCGCAGGAACTCCCCCAGCTCCCGCTCCGCCTCCGGGTCCCCGCAGGATACCGTCAGCCCGCCTGTCATGCGGATCAGCTTGTAGATGGCCGCGTCCACCACCGGCACGGCCTCCCGCACCGCCCGGTAGAGCCGCGCCTCCCCGCTGCGCAGCGGCGCGTATTCCCCCAGCATTCCGAAGGGATGCTTTTCCCAGCTGCGCAGCTGCACCGCCGCCGGCCCGGCCTCCGGCGCTTCGGCCCGCCGCTTGTTCGCCCGCTTCAAAGCCCCATCTCCTCTCCATTAACGTCTAACGTTCCACCGCCAGCGCCAAAAATCCGTCCTCCTCCCGGTCTCCCGCCAGATCCATGGCGAAATACCGCATGTCGTCCATGGCGTGGTCGTCCCTTTTCCTGGGCGCGTCCCGCCCGCCCCGCTGCTCCCAGCAGTACTGGGCGATTTCCCGGAGGCAGTCTTTGCAGGGCCTGCAAACCGCAATCCGCCCCTCCCGGAGGAAATCCGCCGTCACCCGCACGCCGTCGGCCACGTCGTTGTCGGCCTTCACCACCCGGAATCCCCTCCGGCGCAGCGCCTCCATGAAGCTGGCCGCCGACGGGTCCACAATGACCCTCTCGATCTCCCGTCCCCCGGCCAGGCGCTCCAAATCCTCCGCGTACTCCGCGTCGGTCCTCTGCCGCCCCATTTTCCTGGAGTCGTAGTAAAACTCCTCCGTCCTGTACCAGACCCCCTCCCGGAGCCCCCACAGCCCGAAGGAGGCGGGGTTCACCGTCCCGTAGTCCGCCGAAATCCGCCACGCCGAAAAGCCCCCCTCCGGGACCTCCGCCGCGTCCCGCCCCGGGTCGAAGAAGTCGTAGACCAGCCCCTCCGCCGCCGTCCACTCCCCCAGCACGAAGCGGCGGTAGAAGGCCCCGGAGCAGTTCCGGCGGTAGCGCTCCCGGATCCGCTCCGTCAAAACGGGGTTGTCCTCCATGGTGAAGTGAAGCCGCAGGGCCCGCCGCTCCTCCGCCTTCAAAATCCACTCCCGGTAAAACCAGTGCTGGGGCCCCTCCGGGTTGCAGTTGAACCACAGCCGGCTTCCCGCCACGCTGCACCGGGCTGCGGCCTGCTCCACGAAGGAGCGGGGCATCAGCGCCGCCTCGTCCAGCAGCACTCCCGCCAGGGTGCTGCCCTGAATCAGGGCGGCGCTGGACTCGTCCCGCCCGCCGAAGAGCAAAAAGCGGTTCTCATGCCCCCGGAACCGCACCGCCAGCAGGTTCTCCCCCCGCCGCTCCCGGACCTCCATGCCCAGCCGCCGGAGGCAGGGGGCCAGCTCCGCCAGAAGGTTCCGCCGCACCGAGGCGATGGTCTTCCCGCATATGCCGAACTGCTTTCCGTCGAATCCCGCCTGGGCCCACAGAAAGAAGCTCAGCCCCATGGCGAAGGTCTTCCCGCTCCGCACGGCCCCGTCGCATATGACGGCCTCCCACCTGGGGTTCTGCCACCAGGTCAGCACCCGGAGCTGCTTTGCCGAAAACCGCAGCTCCTTACCCGCCATAGCCCCCGGCCTCCTCCACCTGCCCGGCGGCGTCCTCCAGGGCCCGGTACAGCTCCTCGGCCCCGCCGCCCCCGCTCTCGCCCAGCAGGGCGCACAGGGTCTCCAGGGCCCGCACCCGGTCCACCAGCTTCACCTCCACGCCCCCCTTGTCCGTGACCTTCAGCTCCGCCACGGCGGACAGGTCCAGGCTCCCCGGGTCCACCTCCCTGGGCGAGAGGGCCAGCCGCGCCGCGTCGTTGGCCCGGCCGAAGGCCAGCTGGGCCAGCCGCCGGAGGGCGTCCTCCCGCCGCAGCTCCCCCGCCGCCGCGCCCCGCATTTTTTCCAGCCTCCGCCGGATGCTTTTCCACCCCAGCAGCGAGAAGCCGTCCTCCCGTCCCGCCGCCTCCGCCGCCTGCTCCGGGTCCATGGTCCGCAGATACGCGGCGCAGAAATCCCGGCTCTGTTTTCCCCGTTCCATCGCGCATTCCCCCTCATATCCCCCCGCCGCTCCCGGGGATAGTTGCACGCGTTCGTGCACCGGGAAAAAATTTTTTCGCATCCGCCCGGAAATCATGCTATACTGTTCGGCAAG
Source organism: uncultured Oscillibacter sp. (assembly GCA_949959305.1). GTDB lineage: Bacteria > Bacillota > Clostridia > Oscillospirales > Oscillospiraceae > Oscillibacter. The sequence continues at coordinate 20,737 of CATLJA010000010.1, read as the reverse complement.
AAACGCCCTAAGGAGGCTGCCCTATGCTGACGTTGTTGACCGGCCGGGCGAAAACCGGCAAATCCGCGGCGGTGCTGGAGCGCATCGCCGCCCACCCCGGCGGGCGGAGCCAGATTCTCCTGGTCCCGGAGCACGCCTCCCACCAGGCGGAAGTGGATCTCTGCCTGGCCTGCGGGGACGGGGCCAGCCGCTTCGCGGAGGTGCTGAGCTTCCGCCGCCTCTCGGACCGGGTCCTCTCCATCACCGGCGGCGCGGCCCAGGTGACTCTGGACGCGGGCGGAAAGCTCCTCACCCTGGAAAAGGCCCTTTTGGAGGTTCTCCCGGAGCTGACGGTCTACCGCCGCCCCTCCCGGAAGTCCTCCTTCCTCCGCCAGCTTCTGGACCTTTTTGACGAGCTGCGCTGCTACGAGGTCTCCCCCGAAACCCTTTACGAACAGTCCCAGGCCATCTCCGGGGCCACCCGCGGCAAGCTCCGGGATTTGAGCCTGATCTACGCCGCCTACGAGGCCCGCCTCCTCCGCCCCGGCCTGGACGCGAGGGACCGGATGACGAAGCTCTGCGACAGCCTGGAGGCGTCGGGCTTCGCCCTGGATAAGGATATTTACATTGACGGCTTCACCTATTTCACCGCCCAGGAGCGCCGCTGCCTCTCCATTCTCCTCCGCCAGGCCCATTCCCTCACCGTCACCCTTCTCTGCGAGCCGGGCGGCCGGGAGGAGATTTTCGACGCGTCCCTGCGCACGCTGGAGCGCCTCCGCCGCCTGGCGGAGCGGGAGGGAAAGCCCGTCAAAATTGAGAACCTCACCGCCGCGGATTCCTCCGCCCTGGGCCATCTGGAGCGCCGCTTCTTCGGCGAATCCGCCCCCTACGGGGGGGATTCCTCCCAAATCCGGCTCCTCCAGGCGGACACGGTTTTTTCCGAGGTGGAGCAGGCCGCCGCCGCCATCCGCCGCCTTCTGGCGGAGGGGAAGTGCCGCTGTCGGGACATTACGGTGGCCGCCCGGAACATCGAGGAGTACGAGGCCGTCATCGAGACGGTGTTCGAGCGCTGGGAGCTTCCCGCCTACCTCAGCCGCCGCAGCGACATTCTGGAAAAGCCGGTGCTGAGCCTTCTTACCGGGGTCCTGGCCTCCCTGGGCGGGGGCTGTGAGTACGACGATATGTTCCGCTGGCTGAAAACCGGCCTGGCGGGTCTCAGCCCGGAGGAGTGCGACGAGCTGGAGAACTACGTCCTCAAGTGGGAGGTCCACGGCGGCATGTGGCTGCGGGACGTGGACTGGGCGGAGAACCCCGACGGCTACGGGGCCCCCTGGACGCCCGTCCGGGAGGCGGCGCTGGCCCGGGTCAACGAGCTGCGCCGCCGCGTCCGGGGCCCCCTCTCCCGCCTGGCGGAGGGCTTGAAGTCCGGCGAAACCGCCGCCGCCAAGGTAGCCGCCCTGTTCGGTTTTATGGAGGAGCTGAACCTCCAGGACGCGCTGGAGCGGCAGATGAAGTCCCAGGCCCGGGCGGGCCGCCTCCAGGAGGCGGAGGAAACCGCCCAGCTCTGGGAGATTCTCTGCGGGGTGCTGGACCAGTTTGTGGAGATTCTGGGGGAGGAGCCCATGGAGCTGGAGGAGTTCACCCGCCTGTTCCGCCAGGTGCTGACGGAGTACAGCGTGGGCACGATTCCCGTCTCCCTGGACCAGGTCCAGGTCTCCGGCGTGGCCCGGAACGACCGCCACACCGCCAAATACCTCTTTCTTCTGGGGGCCAACGACCATGTGCTCCCCACGCCGGGCCAGGGGGGCGGCATTTTGAACGTGGACGACCGCTTCGAGCTAGCCCAGCGCGGCGTGGAGCTGGCCCCCACCGGCATGGACCAGATGGGCATTGAGCTTCAAAACCTCTACGCCGCCCTGGCCCAGCCCACGGAGGGCCTGACGGTCAGCTGGCCCGTGTCCGGCGCCTCCGGGGCGGAGCTCCGCCCCGCCTTTGTGGTGGACCGCCTGCTGGCCCTGTTTCCCGCCCTGCGCGTAGAGCGGGAGCCCGCCGCCAGGTCCTACCGCCTGACGGCCCCCCTCCCGGCCCTGGAGTCCGCCGTCCCCGGCGGGGCCCTCTGGCGGCGGCTGGAGGAGGTTCCCGCCTTCCGTCCCCGGCTGGAGGCCATGGCCCGGGCCGCCGCGCAGACCCGGGGCTCCCTGTCTCCCCGGGCGGTCCGTGCCCTCTACGGGGAGCGGGTCGGCATGACCGCCTCCCGCTTAGAGCGCATCCGCACCTGCCATTTTTCTTACTTCATGGAGTACGGCCTCAAGGCGCGGCCCAGGACCCCCGCCGCCTTCGACGCCCCTCAGATCGGCGTCTTCCTCCACTTTCTTCTGGAACGGGTCACCCGGGACGTGCAGGCCCTGGGGGGCTTTGCCCAGGTGGACCGGGAGACCCTCCACGCCCTGACCCGGAAGCATATCGACGAGTACGTCCAGCAGGAGCTCCGCAATTTCCAGAACCGGAACGCCCGCTTCCGCTACCTCTTCGCCCGCCTGCGCGGGGCCGCCTATGCCGTGATCGACCAGGCGGCGGAGGAGCTCCGCTGCTCCGACTTCGTCCCCCTGGCCTTCGAGCTTTCCTTTGGGGACGAGCCGGACGCGGACCTTCCCGCCGTGGTGGTTTCGGAGCCGGACGGCCAGCTTCGGATCGGGGGCAAGGTGGACCGGGTGGACGGCTGGCTGAAGGACGGCAGGCTCTACCTCCGGGTGGTGGACTACAAGTCCGGCCGGAAGTCCTTTGACCTCTCCGCGGTCCGCATGGGGCTGGACGTCCAGATGCTCCTCTACCTGTTCGCCCTCCAGAAAACCGGGCGGGCCCGCTTCGGCGCGGAGATTGAGCCCGCCGGCGTTCTCTACCTTCCCGCCCGGGACGGCGTTCTCTCCGTCCAGCGGAACATCTCCCCGGAGCGGCTCCAGGCCGAGCGGGAGAAGCAGCTCCGCCGCTCCGGCCTTCTCCTGGCGGAGCCCCGGGTCCTCCAGGCCATGGAGCACGAGGCCCTCACCCAGCCCCGCTACCTTCCCCTGCGGGTGGGCAAAAACGGGGACCTCTCCGGGAGCCTTGCCTCCGCCGCCCAGCTTGGAAAATTGAGCCGGTACGTGGAAACCCTCCTCCGGGACATCGCCCGGGAGGTCCGCCAGGGCAACATCGACGCGGACCCCTGCTGCCGCACGGAGGAGGACAGCCCCTGCCGCTGGTGCGACTGGGCCCCCGCCTGCCATTTTCAGGACGGTCGGGACCGGGACCGCCTGAATGTCATCCTTCCGGTGAAGCCGGAGGAGTTCTGGCGGGAAATTGAAGGAAAGGAGGCGGACTGACATGGCTGAGGCCCTTACCCCCCAGCAGGAAGCCGCCGTAAAAAACCGGGGCGGGAGCCTTCTGGTCTCCGCCGCCGCGGGCTCCGGAAAGACCCGGGTCCTGGTGGAGCGCCTGTTCCGCTATGTGACGGAGGAGCGCCGCAATGTGGACGACTTCCTGATCATCACCTACACCCGGGCCGCCGCGGCGGAGCTCCGGGGCAAAATCGCCGCCGAGCTCTCCCGCCGCATGGGGGAGAGCCCGGGGGACGCCCACCTCCGCCGCCAGCTCCTCCGGGTCTACCAGGCGGACATCAAGACGGTGGACGCCTTCTGCACCGCCCTTCTCCGGGAGAACACCCATCTCCTGGCCCGGGAGGAGGAGAAGCACGCCCTGACCCCGGACTTCCGGGTCCTGGACGACGGGGAGGCGGCGCTGATCCGCCGCCGGGTCCTGGACCGGGTCCTGGCCGGCTTTTACGAGGACCTCACCCCCGGCGGCGAACAGCTGGCGGACGCCCTGGGGGCGGGCCGGGACGACTCCGCCCTGGCGGAGCTGGTCCTGGAGCTCCACGGCAGGCTCCAGAGCCACGCCTCGCCGGAGGACTGGCTCCTTCGGAGCCGAGCCGCCTGGGAGACCCCCGCCCCCTCCTTTGACGCCACCCCCTATGCCCGGGTCCTCCTGGCCTCCATCCGCCGCCGGGCCGCCCACTGGGCGGAGCAGCTCCGCCGGGGCGCGGAGCGGACGGAGGGCGACGCGGCCCTGGCCTCCGGCTTCGGCGCGCGGTTCCTGGAGTCCTCCCGGGGCTTCCAGGCCCTCAGCCTGGCCCCGGACTGGGCCTCCGCCCGGGAGCTGGCCTCCGCCGTGGCCTTTCCCCGCCTGGCCACCCCCCGGGGCCGGAAGGACGAGCCCCTGACGGTTTTCCTGAAGCAGACCTGGGAGCGGGCCAAGTCCTCCCTGAAGCCCCTCCGGGCCTGGCTGGACGTGACCGGGGAGGAGGCGCTGGAGGACCTGCGGGCCATGGCCCCCGCCATGCTGGCCCTCCTGGATTTGACGGCGGACTTCTCCGCCGCCTTCCGGGCGGAAAAGCTCCGGCTGAACGCCGCGGACTTCTCCGACCAGGAGCATCTGGCCCTGGCCCTGCTGACGGCCCCGGACGGAAGCCCCACGGAGCTGGGGGAGCAGGTCTCCGCCCGCTACGCCGAGATTCTGGTGGACGAGTACCAGGACGCCAACGAGATCCAGAACGCCATCTTCCGCGCCGTGTCCAGGGAGGGGAAAAACCTTTTTACCGTGGGCGACGTGAAGCAGAGCATTTACCGCTTCCGCCTGGCGGACCCCACCATCTTCCTCAAAAAGTACGCCGCCTTCAAGCCCCATGCGGAGGCCCGGGACGGCGAGGAGCGGAAAATCGTCCTCTCCCAGAATTTCCGCTCCCGCCGGGAGATTCTGGAGGCCGCGAACTTTGTCTTCGAGAATATACTTTCCGTAGAAATGGGCGAGCTTGAATACGGCGCGGAGGAGGCGCTGCACTTCGGCGCGGCCTATTACCCGCCCCGGACGGACTGCCGGACGGAGTTTCACCTTCTCACCGCCCGCCAGAAGTCGGCGGAGGAGCCCCATCCCGTCAAAAAGCTCACCGCCGAGGCCCGCTTCACCGCCCTGCGCATCCGCCAATTGCTGGACGGGGGGTATCCCGTCACCGCCCCCGGCGGCTCCCTCCGCCCCTGCAAGCCGGAGGATATCGTCATCCTCATGCGCTCCCCCGGAAGCCGTTCGGCGGCCTTCGCCGCGGCCCTGGCGGAGCAGGACGTTCCCTGCTCCTTCCAGGAGGAGGACGGCTTTTTTGAGACGATGGAGATCTCCACCGCCGTGGCCCTGCTGGAGCTGATTGACAACCCCCGGCAGGACGTGCCCCTGATCTCCGTCCTCCGCTCCCCCATGTTCGGCTTCTCCCCGGACCGCCTGGCGCAAATCCGCGCCGCCGCGCCCGACGGCGATTTTTACGCCGCCGTCGCCGCCTCCGGGGAGCCGGACTGCGCCGCCTTTCTGGAGACCCTGCGCGCCCTGCGGCTGGCCGCCCGGGACATGAGCGTCCACCGCCTCCTCTGGCACGTCTACAACACGCTGAACCTCCTGGGCCTCTACGGGGCCATGGACCGGGGGCTGGAGCGCCGGGAGAATCTGATCGCCCTGGCCCGGCAGGCGGAGAAATTCGAGTCCGGCGGCTGCCGGGGCCTGTTCGCCTTCGTGGCCCAGCTCCGCCGCCTGCTGGAGGCGGGGAAGGCCCCCTCCGCCGCCTCCGCCGCTGCTGCGGGCGGCGTCCGCCTGATGAGCATTCACAAGTCCAAGGGCCTGGAGTTCCCCATCGTCGTCCTGGCGGATTTGGACCACGCCTTCTCCCGCCAGGATTTCGACGCCTCCGTCCTGGTTCATCCGGAGCTGGGCCTGGGGCCCCGCCGGGTGGATTTGGAGCGGAAAATCCGCTATCCCACCCTGGCCCGGGCCGCCGTGGAGGAGACTCTCCGCCGGGAGAACCTGGCGGAGGAGCAGCGGGTCCTCTACGTGGCCATGACCCGGCCCAAGGAAAAGCTCATCCTCGTTCACTCCCTCTATTTCGCGGAAACCCGGCTCCAGCGCCTGGCGGCGGACGCCGCCTGTCCCGTCCCGCCGGAGGCCGTGGCCGCCTGCCGGACCTTCGGCGAGTGGCTGCTGCTGCCCCTTTTGTGCCGCCCGGAGGCGGAGCCCCTGCGGGCCCTGGCCGGGGCGGAGGTGCTGACGGCGCCCTGCGCCGGGACCCCGTGGGAAATCGCAATCCACGACGCCGGGGACTTCCGGAACTGCCCCGCCCGCCCCGGCCTTCCCCGGGGGGAGGAGGAGGCCGCCCCCTCCTTCGACCCCGCCCTTCTCTCCTTTGAATATCCCTATAAGCGGGAGAGCGCCCTTCCCGCCAAGCTGACGGCCACCCAGCTCAAGGGCCGCCCCCTGGACCAGGAAATCGCGGAGAACGCCGCCCACACCCCCTACCTCCGCCCCCTTTCCCAGCCCAGGTTCCGCCGGGAGCAGAATGGCCTCACCCCGGCGGAGCGGGGCTCCGCCACCCACCTGGTTCTCCAGTACCTGGATTTCCGCCAGGCCGATATCCCCGCCCAAACCACCGCCCTGGAGCAAAGGGGCCTTCTCACCGCCCAGCAGGCGGAGGCGGTGGACGTTCCGGCCCTCCGCCGCCTGCTGGCCTCTCCCCTGGCGGAGGAGATCCGCCGCAGCCCCCGGGTCCTCCGGGAGTACCGCTTCACCCTTCTGGTTCCCGCCCGGGACGTGGACCCCCTGGCCTCGGCGGAGGACTCCGTCCTGCTCCAGGGCGTGGCGGACCTGTGCTTTGAAACGCCGGAGGGCCTGGCCGTGGTGGACTTCAAGACGGACCATGTCTTTGCCGCCCGGGAGGTGGCGGAGCGGGCGGAGCGCTACCGCCCCCAGCTGGAGGCGTACAGCCTGGCCCTGAGCCGGGTTCTGGAGCGTCCCGTCACCCGCCGGATTCTCTGCTTCCTCACCCCGGGCCAGACGGTGGAGCTGTAGAAAGCGGGCATTTTAAAAATAAGGAAATTTTTCCAGCATGAGCTTCTCTCCTTCGGGGCAGACTATGCCCTATCTCGACAGGATTGGAGGGATTTCCATGGCAATTGACAAAATCGCCGTCCTGCTGGCGGTGATCGGCGCGCTGAACTGGGGCGGCATCGGCCTCTTTGGCTTTGACACGGTGGCCTGGCTGTTCGGCGGCCAGCTGGCGGTGTTCTCCCGGCTCATTTATACCCTGGTGGGCCTGGCGGGCCTGTGGTGCCTGACGCTGCTGTTCCGCCTGGACCGGGAAACCGCCGCCCACCCGGCCTGACAAAAAGCCCCCTTCCGGGGGCTTTTTTCGCGGGCGGCCCTCCGTTTCCGCCCGGGCCCTTCCCCCTTCTCCCCCCTTTACTTCCCTGTTAAAACTTGCTATAATAGCGCATAATGCCCTTGAGAACCTGTATTCACAACCGGGGGATGCCGGATGGGTGAGGATTTTTCCCGCCGAACAAGAAGATTTTCCGCAGCCATACTGGCGTATGGCGAGAGGAAGCGACGCAGTATGGCGGGAAAAAGACCGCTCAGGCGGCACTCAGCGGTTATGAATACAGGTTCTAAGAAATGGAAAGGAAGGACCCCATATGGAACCCAAACTGCGTGAATACGCCCGCCTCCTGGTCCGGGTGGGCCTGAACCCCTTTCCCGGCCAGCGGATGGTGATTTCCTCCCCGGTGGAGTGCGCCCCCTTCGCCCGCCTCTGCGCGGAGGAGGCTTACGGCGCGGGCTGCTGCGAGGTGGTGATGAACTGGACCGACGACGCCATGACCCGCATGAAGTACCTCCATGCCGCGGAGGAGGTCTTCGACGCGGTGCCCCTCTGGCGGCGGCACTTTTTCAACGACCAGGCCCTGGAGGGCGCGGCCTACCTGGCCATTTCCGCCTCGGACCCGGAGAACCTGAAGGGCGTGGCCTCAGAGCGCATCATCCGGGCCCAGCGGGCCAGCGGCAAGGCTCTGCGCGACTTTGACCGCCTCCAGATGTGCGGCGGCTTTCCCTGGTGCATCGCCTCCATCCCCATTCCCTCCTGGGCGCGCCGGGTCTTCCCGGAGAAGGAGGAGGCGGAAGCCGTCTCCGCCCTGTGGGACGCGATTTTCAAGGCCGTCCGCGTCTCCGGGGACGGCGGGGCCGTGGAGCGCTGGCGGCGGCACCTGGACACCCTGGAGCGCCGCGTGGAGAAGCTGAACGCCCTCAAATTGAAATCCCTCCACTATAAAAACGCCCTGGGCACGGACCTGACGGTGGAGCTTCCCGAGGGCCATATCTGGGAGAGCGGCGGGGACCGCACCCTCTCCGGCCGGAGCTATATCGCCAACATTCCCACGGAGGAGATCTTCACCTCCCCCCTGAAAACGGGCTCCAACGGCGTGGTGCATGCCTCCATGCCCCTGGTCCACGACGGCAATGTCATCGACAAGTTCCGCTTCGTGGTGAAGGAGGGCAGAATTGTGGAGGCCCGCGCGGAGCAGGGGGAGGAGACCCTGCGGGCGGCCATTTCCGTGGACGGGGGCGCGGCCTATTTCGGCGAGGCGGCCCTGGTGCCCTATGACAGCCCCATCTCCAACCAGAACCTGCTGTTCTACAACACGCTTTTCGACGAGAACGCCGCCTGCCACATCGCCTTTGGCGAGGCGTACCCCTGCCTGGAGGGGGGGCAGCGGATGAGCAAGGACGAGCTGAAGGCCCGGGGGCTCAACGACTCCATCACCCACGTGGATTTCATGATCGGCACCCCGGACCTCTCCATCACCGGCACAACCCGAAGCGGCAAAGAGGTCCCCATCTTCATTGACGGCAATTTCGCCCCCGGATTTTAGGCTTTGTTTGAAAAATGCCAAAACACCGTCTCGCGGCACTCTGTCAATTTTCAAACAAAGCCTGCACCCCGCAAATCACATAAAAGAAACGAGGAAACCGCCATGGCATACAAACTGCAAGAAACCACCCCCGACGTTTTAATCTGCGAGGGCGCCCGGGTCAGCGGCGGCGTGACCCTGTCCAGGGGCGTGAGCGTCTGGTACAACGCCGTCCTCCGGGGAGACGACGGGGCCATTACCGTCGGCGAAAACACCAATATCCAGGACTGCGCCGTCCTCCACGAGGAGACCCATGTGGGCGCGGGCTGCACCATCGGCCACGGGGCCGTGGTCCACGGCTGCACCGTGGGGGACAACGTCCTGATCGGCATGGGAGCCGTCATTCTCAACGGGGCCCGCATCGGCGACAACTGCATCGTCGGCGCGGGGGCCCTGGTGACGGGGAAGATGGACGCTCCCGCCGGCTCCATGATCCTGGGCAGCCCGGCCAAGGTGGTCCGCCCCCTGACGGAGGCGGAACTCGCCTCCAACCGGGCCTCCGCCCTGGGCTATCTGAAAGCGGCGGAAGAGTACCGCCGGGGCTGAGCCATGGACTGGAACCGGGATCAAATCAAGCAGCGCCTGCTGGTGGTCTGCGGCGGGGTCGCCTTTTTCTGCGCCCTGCAAAACCTTCCCGCCGTGGCGGGGGCCCTCCGGTGGGCGCTGGGGGTTCTGTCCCCCTTCCTGGCGGGCGGGGCCATCGCCTTTGTCCTGAACGTCCCCATGCGGGCCGTGGAGTCCTGCCTCCCCCGGGGGAAGCGCTGGAAGCCCCTCCGCCGTCCCCTGGCGCTGGTTTTGACGCTGGCGGCGGTCAGCGGCGTGGCGGCGCTGGCGGTCTGCGTCGTCAGCCCCGGCGTGGGGGAGGCCCTCCGCTCCGTCACCGGCCAGATTCCCGCCGCCTTCCAGCGGGTTCAGGAGCAGCTGGCGGAGCTGGAGTCCTGGCTCCCCCAGCTGGAAACCCTGGCGGCGGACCTCCAGTTTGACTGGAAGGTCCTCTCGGAGAAGGCCGCCGCCCTGGCCCGGGACTGGGGCGGCGGGCTGGTGTCCTCCGGCGGCGTGCTGATGGCGGGGGTGGTCAGCGGGGTCAGCACCTTTGTCATCGGCCTGATTTTCTCCTTTTACGTGCTCCTGCAAAAGGAGCGCCTGGCCCGCCAGGGCCGCCAGGTGCTTTACGCCCTCCTCCCCGAACCCTGGGCCGACAAGACTCTGGAGGTCCTCCGCCTCTCAAACCGCACCTTCTCCGGCTTCCTCTCCGGCCAGTGCGTGGAGGCGGTGATTCTGGGCACGCTGTTTGTGGCGGCCATGACCATTTTCCGCATGCCCTACGCCCTGCTGGTGGGAGTGCTTATCGCCCTGACGGCCCTGATTCCCGTGGTGGGGGCCTTCATCGGCTGCATAGTGGGGGCCCTGCTCATCGCCGTCACAAATCCCTGGCAGGCCGTGGGCTTCGTCGTCCTCTTTCTGGTGATTCAGCAGATTGAGGGCAACCTGATCTACCCCCACGTGGTGGGCGGCTCCGTGGGCCTGCCCTCCATCTGGGTCCTTGCCGCCGTGACCCTGGGCGGCAAGCTGATGGGCGTTGCCGGGATGCTGTTTTTCATCCCCCTGTGCTCCGTGCTGTACGCCCTGTTCCGCGGCTTCGTCAAGGCCCGGCTGAAAGCCCGGCGCGTTCCCCCGCGGAAATGGCGGGACCCCTGAGCGCGCAAAAAGCCCTCCGGAAAAATTCCGGGGGCTTTTTTCATATTCCTATTGACAACTTTCCTTGTCAGTGCTATTCTGTGTTCGACAATAATATTTGTCAAAACGACAACTCGCCTTGTCAAAAGAAAGGAGTGTGCCCATGCCTTTGTACAACCGGCTGAAGGAGCACCGGGCCCGCCTGGGCGTGAACCAGCAGGAGCTGGGCCGCCTGGCGGGGGTCTCCCGGCAGACCATCAGCCAGATTGAGCGGGGAGATTACTCCCCCTCCGTGACGCTGGCCCTGAAGCTGGCGAAGATCTGCGGCGTGCAGGTCGAGGATATTTTTACCTATCAGGAGGACGAATTCTATGAATGAGAAAAGCGAAAACCGGAAGGCCCTGCCGAAATTCACCCTGACGATGCTGGGCTCCTTATTTGTGGGCGGAGCGGTGGGCTTCGCCGTCGGGCTGACCCGGGTCTTCGGCCTGGACGCCGCCGCCCTGGCGGAGGGGCTTAACGCCGTCCTGTCCGCCGCCACTCCCTGGGGCATCCCCGTCACCTCCGCGCTGACCCTGGGGGCCTGCTTCCTCCTGTACCGCTCCGCCGCGAAAAAATACGCCGCCTGGGGCGGCGGGGACGAGGACGAGACCTCCGCGTCCATTGACGCCCTCCTGAGCTGGGTGCTGCTGCTCAGCGCCATGCAGCTTCTTTTGAACCTGTTCTTCCTGTCGGCCTTCTGCGTCTACTGGCTGGGCAGAAGCATCGTCCATCTGGCCCATGTGGGCGTGTTCCTGCTCTCCTGCGGGCTGGTGATCTTCGCCCAGCAGAAGGCGGTGGACCTGGAGCGGAGGATGAACCCGGAAAAGCACGGCAGCGTCTACGACAGCAGGTTTCAAAAGAAGTGGCTGGACAGTTGCGACGAGTCGGAGCGCCGCCAGATTGGCGAGGCCAGCTACCGGGCCTATATGGCGGCAGGCCGCCTGTGCCTGGGGCTGTGGCTGGTCCTGGTGGTTTTGAGCATGGTGTTTGAGATGAGCCTTCTCCCCGTTTTTGTCCTTCTGCTGGTCTGGGGGACCATGCAGGCGGTCTACGCCCTGGAGTGCATCCGCCTGGGCAGGAGGAAGTGAGCCCGCGCAAAACAGCCGGAGGCCAACGCCTCCGGCTGTCTCTTTATGGAATTTCCTCCTCCTCCGCCTCCGGAGGGTCCTCCGCGTCCGGAGGATTTTCCGCCTCCGCCGCCGGAACCCGCTCGAAGGAAAACTGCCCGCTGGTTTTCCGCCCGTGGACCAGGATGGTGTAGTCCCCCGTTCTGGCAATCTCCACGGACTGATCCCCGTTGATTGGGGCCCCCTCCAGGATGGTGTTTCCGTCCTTGTCGCTGACCTCCATTTCCAGCCGGCCGTTCCGGGTGTCCACGCGGCCCGCCAGAACGTCCCCGGCCTCCAGCCGGAGGGTGTGGGAGTCGAAGCCGTCGAAATAGCTGTAGTCCATGCGGTAGCTGGTTTCCCCGGCGTAGCGGGAGCAGTCGCGGGCGTTGAAATACTCCCCGTTCTCAAGATACCAGGCGGCGGCGTAGAAGACCAGCCCCGCCCCCACCAGGAGGAAACACAGCAGCATCCCCAGCCAGTCGTACTTGACCTTCCCGCCGCCCCGGGCGGAGAGCAGCGTCTCCACCCCCAGGGCTATCAGAATCAGCGGCGACGCATTCAGGAGCCAGCCGAGCTCAAACGCGGGCCACAGCAGGGAAGCCAGCATTCCGCACCCCGCCGCCACCAGGACGGCGCCCAGGGTGAAGGTGCCCACCCGGCGCTGGGGCCGGGCCGCCGCCTCACTGGCCGTCATGGTCCGCCTCCCGCTTCTCCGCCGCTTCCTTTTCAAACTTCTCCACATTGAATTCGGACTTCCACTCCAGCGTCACCGGAGCGGGCTCCGCCTCCCCCGGCACGTCCGGGGCCTGGGGCTCCGGCTCCTGGTGAAACTGCCGCTCCGCCTCGGTCCAGGGGGAGTCCTTCATCTCCGGGGGCTCCGCCGGGCCCTTGGGCGGCGTGTAGGGGGGCTCCTCCTCCCGGGGGGCCTTGGGCCCCTTGATGAACCAGAGGCCCAGGGCGATGATCAGCACCGTTCCCAGAATCCGCGGCGCGTCCCACACCAGCAGGTGGTAGAGCCAGTCCAGCCAGGGGAACAGGTTCCGCAGTCCCCCCAGGATGTTCCGGGCGAAAATCTGATAGAGGTTGTACAGCCCCACCGCCACCAGCACCCAGCCGATAAGGCTCCCCCGGCGGTTAAGAATCCGGGTCAGCTTCCGGGAGTCCATTTCGGACATGCCGAACATGAACTCGTCCTCCGGGGCCATGCCCTCCCGAATCTGGCGGCGGAGGTTGAAGCTGTCAAAAAAGGAATACAGCCACAGCGGGGCGATGGGCACCGCCAGCGCTCCCATCTCCAGGAACACGGCGATAAACGCCAGGGCGCTGAAAATAATGGTCTGGGAGATGCCCCGCTTCATATAGCCCTGGCACATCTGCCCGCAGCCGGGAACGCAGGCCCAGAGCAGATGCCAGCATCCCCGGAACAGTTTGCGCAAAAACCTCATGAGTGCTTTCCTCCTTCTATAAACCGGCTGGGCCGGAACCCTTCAAAAAAGTCTGATACTCCGCCCACGGTCCCCCGCAGGGAATCTCCAATCTCCCCCGTCAGCTCCGTCAGCTGCCGGGAGACGCTGGGCCGCTCCTCCGGCGGGGCCGGGCGGGTGAACTCCGCGCCGGGCCCGCTCCACAGCACCGCCAGGGCCAGGGCCACGGCGGCGGCCGCCGTGGCGTAGCGGCCAACGGCCAGCCGGAGGGCCCGGCTCCCCGCCCTCGCCCACAGGGTCCTCCGGCAGGAGCGCTCCGGAACCAGCAGGGCCCCGTCCTCCAGAGCCGCCGTATACCTTTGCAGGCAGTCATCGCAGAAGGCCAGGTGCTCCGCGATTTCCAGCCGCTCCAGCTCGCCGAAGCGGTCCCCGTTTCCCGCCAGGACCGCCAGGGCCTCCGCGCTCAAATGCCCGTCCTCACGAAATACCATGCCTTCCGCTCCTTTCCAATGCCTCCCGCAGCAGCCGTTTGCCCCGGGAGAGCTGTGTGTAAACGGTCTTCACCGGCCTGCCCAGGGCCAGCGCGGCCTCCTCCGGGGACCGCTCCTCCAGCAGGCACAGGCGGCACACCTGCCGGTAGGGCTCCTTCATCTCCCGCACGGCCGCCAGAATTTCCGCCGCCGCGCTCCGCCGCAGGGCCGCCTCCTCGGCGGGCGGAGCCAGCCCCCGGGCCAGCTCCTCCTCTCCGGGAAGCACCGTCCTCCGGTTCCAGGCGCTTTGCAGGTGGTCCTTGGCCTTGTTGGCGGCGATGCGGCTGAGCCACTGCCGCTCGTAGCCCTCCGGGAGGCTCTCCCGGTGGACATAGGCGGAGAGGAAGGTCTCCTGGGTCAGGTCCTCCGCGGCGGCGGCGTCCCGGACCAGCTGGAAGCAGACGGTGTACACCAGCCGCTCGTATTGCAGGACCAGCTCCGTAAACCGCTCCCTTGTTATCACAGCCACGCCGTCTCACCACCCCCTCCCCGGGCCCGCCGGAGCGCATCCCCGGCGGCCCCTTCGCCATCCGACGTCCATTATACGATTTTCCGCTCCCGGATTCTTCAAAAAAAGGAGAAAAATTTTTTCGCTCCTCCCGGCGGCCCCCTGCCCCGGCCCAATTCTATTCATATTCGCATACGCTCTATTCATTTATGAATAATCCGCCGCTGCCCCACCCGCTTTTGCGCGGTTTTCACAGAAAGCCCACCCCCGCTCCAACGGTTTTCACAAAGCCGGCGGCCCGGCGGCCCGCGTTCCCTGTGCCCGGTGCCTATTCAAAAATGAATAAGCGCTTTCAATTTCTGCGGCGGGCCCCGTCCAAACGTAGAAAATTGCCTCCGGTTTTTTGGCATTCTGAACAGGAAACTGGCCCGGGCGGCAGAAACTGCGGCTTGCGGAATTGGCACGGGATTTGCTATAATAAGCGTCGGACAAAACGGGGCCGTCCCCGAAAAAATGAAGGAGGAACCCAGCATGTACCAGACCGTTCGTTATGAGAAAAAGGACAGCATCGGCATCGCCACCATCAACCGTCCCGAGGCGCTGAACGCCCTGAACTCTCAGGTAATCGCCGACCTGGAGGCGCTGATAGGCGAAGTGGAGAAGGACGCGGACCTCCGGGCCTTTATCCTCACCGGCGAGGGCCGCTCCTTCGTGGCCGGGGCGGACATCGGCGAGCAGAAGCCCATGGACGTTGGGCAGGGCCGCAAGTGGGGCCAGCGGGGCAGCGCCCTGTTCCGCCGCATCGAGAAGCTGGAGATTCCCACCATCGCGGCGGTGAACGGCTTCGCCCTGGGCGGCGGCTGCGAGATTGCCATGGCCTGCGACATCATTCTGGCCGCCGGCCCCAACGCCGAGGGCAAGGGCGGTGCCAAGTTCGGCCAGCCCGAGGTGGGCCTGGGCATCACCCCCGGCTTTTCCGGCACCCAGCGCCTCCCCCGCCGGGTGGGCGCCGCCAAGGCCAAGGAGCTGATTTTCTCCGGCCGGGTCATCAGCGCGGACGAGGCCAAGGCCATCGGCCTTGTCAGCGAGGTCTATCCCCCGGAGCAGCTGCTGGACGCCGCCGTGGCCATGGCGAAGTCCTTCGCCGCCAACGCCCCCATCGCCGTGAAGTACTCCAAGGCGTGCATCGACCGGGGCATGCAGATGGACATTGACGACGGCATCGCCCTGGAGAACGAGCTGTTCGCCATGTGCTTCGCCACCGAGGACCAGAAGGAGGGCATGGGCGCTTTCCTGGAGAAGCGGAAAGAGAAGCACTTCCAGAACAAATAAGGCGCGGCGCCATTTTACAGCCGCCACAGTTGAAAGGAATCCAACGGCTCTTTTCATCTGCGTTAACTATATCACAGGAAAAGGAGTTCGGAAAGCATGAAAAAAGTTCGTGTGATCACCGCTGAGGAAGCGGCCCTGATGGTAAACGACGGCGACACCGTCACCACCGGCGGATTCGTCAGCTGCGCCTGCCCCGAGGCGCTGACCAAGGCGCTGGAAAAGCGCTTTGAGGAGACCGGCCACCCCCGGGACCTGACGCTGTTCTTCGCCGCGGGCCAGGGCCACCGGGACGGCACCGGCGGCGACCACTTCGGCGGCGAGGGCATGTGCAAGCGGGTCGTGGGCGGCCACTGGGACCGGGCGCCCCGCCTGGGCGACCTGGCCCTTGCCAACAAGATCGAGGCCTATAACCTGCCCCAGGGCGTCATCACCCACATGTTCCGGGACATCGCCGCCCACAACATCGGCACCATCACCCACGTGGGCCTGTACACCTTCGCCGACCCCCGCAACGGCGGCGGCAAGCTCAACGACGTCACCAAGGAAGACCTGGTGAAGCTGGTGAACATCGAGGGGGAGGAGCGCCTTCTCTATAAGCCCATCCCCATCAACGTCTGCCTGATCCGGGGCAGCTACGCCGACGAGTACGGCAACTGCACCGTGCACAGGGAAATCGGCCCCCTGGACGTGACGGCCCAGTGCCAGGCCACCAAGAACTCCGGCGGCAAGGTCATCGTCCAGGTGGAGAAGATTGTCCAGGGCGGCACCCTGGACCCCCGCCTGGTGAAGATTCCCGGCATCTATGTGGACGCCATCGTGGTGGGCTCCCCGGAGGACAACAACCAGTGCCTGGGCATGCCCTATGACGGCGCTCTCAGCGGCGAGTTCCGCATCCCCGTGGACGACATCCCCTCCATTCCCCTGGACGCCAAGAAGATTCTGGCCCGCCGGGCCGCCATGGAGCTGCCCCAGGACGCCATCGTCAACCTGGGCACCGGCGCGCCGGAGAAGATTGCCAACGTGGCGGCGGAGGAGGGCATCTCCGACAAGATGACCCTGACCGTGGAGGCCGGCTCCATCGCCGGCGTGCCCTACGGCGGCACCCAGTTCGGCGGCGCGGCCAACTCCATGGCGATTCTGGACCACAACGTCCAGTTCGACTTCTACCAGGGCGGCGGCCTGGACGTGGCGTTCCTGGGCCTTGCGGAGACGGCCCCCAACGGCGATTTGAACGTCTCCAAGTTCGGCACCCGCCTGGCGGGCGCGGGCGGCTTCATCGACATCACCCAGAACGCCAAGAAGGTGGTCTACTGCGGCACCTTCACCGCCAAGGGCCTGAAGACCGAGTGCCGGGACGGCAAGCTGGTCATCACCCAGGAGGGCGCGAAGAAGAAGTTCGTCAACCAGGTGGAGCACATCACCTTCTCCGGCACCTACGCCAACAAGGTTGGCCAGCCGGTGCTGTACGTCACGGAGCGGGCCGTGTTCGAGCTGCGGCCCGAGGGCGTGACCCTCATTGAGATTGCCCCCGGCATCGACCTCCAGACCCAAGTGCTGGACCAGATGGAGTTCATGCCCAAAATTGCCGAGGACCTGAAGCTCATGGACGAGCGCATCTTCCGCGACGAGCTGATGGGCCTTGCCAACGGCTGATTCAAAGACCCCCCATTTAAAATCAGGAGGAACAAACAATGGCCTTAATGACCCCCCAAGAGTACATCGAAAGCCTGCGCAAGCTGAAGACCCGGGTGTACATGTTCGGCGAGCAGATTGAAAACTGGGTGGACCACCCCATGATCCGCCCCTCCATCAACTGCGTCGCCATGACCTACGCCCTGGCCCAGGATCCCCAGTACGCGGACCTCATGACCGTGAAGTCCAGCCTGACGGGCCGCACCGTCAACCGCTTCACCCACCTCCACCAGTCCACCGAGGACCTTGTCAACAAGGTGAAGATGCAGCGCCTGCTGGGCCAGAAGACCGCCAGCTGCTTCCAGCGCTGCGTGGGCATGGACGCCTTCAACGCCGTCTTCTCCTCCACCTTCGAGATTGACGAGAAATACGGCACCCGCTATCACGAGAACTTCAAAAACTTTATCACCATGGTCCAGGACAACGACCTGACCGTGGACGGGGCCATGACGGACCCCAAGGGCGACCGCTCCAAGGCCCCCAGCCAGCAGGCGGACCCGGACATGTACGTCCACGTGGTGGAGCGCCGCCCCGACGGCATCGTGGTCTCGGGCGCGAAGTGCCACCAGACCGGCTCCATCAACTCCCACTGGCACATCTTCATGCCCACCATCTCCATGGGCGAGGCCGATAAGGACTGGGCCGTCTCCTTCGCCTGCCCCACCGACGCGGAGGGCATGTACATGATTTACGGCCGCCAGTCCTGCGACACCCGGAAGCTGGAGGAGGGCGCGTCCATCGACGTGGGCAACGCCAAGTTCGGCGGTCAGGAGGCCCTGGTGGTGCTGGACCACGTGTTCATCCCCAACGAGTACATCTTCCTCAACGGCGAATACGAGTTCGCCGGCATGATTGTGGAGCGCTTCGCGGGCTACCACCGCCAGAGCTACGGCGGGTGCAAGGTGGGCGTGGGCGACGTGGTCATCGGGGCCACGGCTCTCGCCGCCGAGTACAACGGCGTGGAGAAGGCCAGCGCCGTGAAGGATAAGCTGATTGAGATGACCCACCTGAACGAGACGCTGTACTGCTGCGGCATCGCCTGCTCTTCCCAGGGCTTCAAGACCAAGGCGGGCAACTACCAGATTGACCTGCTCCTGGCCAACGTCTGCAAGCAGAACGTCACCCGCTTCCCCTATGAGATCGTGCGCCTGGCGGAGGACGTGGCGGGCGGCCTGATGGTCACCATGCCCTCCCAGAAGGACTTCGAGTCCGGCACCGTGGTGGGCCGGAACGGCGAGACCATCGGGGATATCTGCAACAAGTTCTTCGCCGCCCGGGAGGGCGTCTCCACCGAGGACCGCCAGCGCGTCATGCGCTTCCTGGAGAACATGTGCCTGGGCGCGGCGGCGGTGGGCTACCGCACGGAGTCCATGCACGGCGCGGGCTCTCCCCAGGCCCAGCGCATCATGATTGCCCGTCAGGGCAACATCCAGGGCAAGAAGCAGCTTGCCAAGGACATCGCGGGCATCCAGTGAGGATTCCCCGTCCCCCCGCGGGGGGACGGGCCGCCCCGCGGAAGCCGATAACTGAGGTCCCATTATTTTTATTCTACATAAAAGGAGAGAACATCACATGGATTTCAATCTGAGCCGTGAGCACCAGCTGATCCGGAAGATGATGGCCGAGTTCACCGAGAACGAAGTGAAGCCCATTGCCGCCGAGACCGACCTGAACAGCGAGTATCCCCGGGAGAACATCGAGAAGCTCTTCAACCTGGGCGTTATGGGCATGTGCGTGCCCAAGGAGTACGGCGGCACCGGCGCGGACCCCCTGGCCTCCGCCATCTGCATTGAGGAGCTGAGCAAGCAGTGCGCCTCCACCGGCGACATCGTGGCCACCCACAACGGCCTTTGCTGCGACCCCATTCTGACCCACGGCACCGAGGAGCAGAAGAAGAAGTACCTCCCCATGCTGACCACCGGCCACAAGGTCGGCGCCTTCGCCCTGACCGAGCCCAACGCCGGATCCGACGCGTCCAAGGGCCAGACCGAGGCCCGGCTGGAGGGCGACCACTACGTGATGAACGGCTCCAAGATTTTCATTACCAACGGCTACGTCGCCGACGTGTTCGTGGTCTTCGCCATGACCGACAAGACCAAGGGCACCAAGGGCATCTCCGCCTTCATCGTGGAGAGCGGCTTCCCCGGCTTCAGCGTCGGCAAGCACGAGGTGAAGATGGGCCTCCACGGCTCTCCCACCGCCGAGATTGTGTTCACCGACTGCATCGTTCCCAAGGAGAACCTGCTGGGCAGGGAAGGCCGCGGCTTCCCCATCGCCATGCAGACCCTGGACGGCGGCCGCATCGGCATCGCGGCCCAGGCCCTGGGCATCGCGGAGGGCGCGCTGAACGAGGCCAAGGAGTACACCAAGGGCCGCGTCCAGTTCGGCAAGCCCATTTCCAAGTTCCAGAACACCCAGTTCACCTTTGCCGACATGGAGATGGGCTGTGAGGCGGGCCGCCTGCTGACCTATCAGGCCGCCGTCCTCAAGGGCCAGGGCGTGCGCTATACCAAGGAGGCCGCCATGGCCAAGCTCTGGTGCTCCGAGCACGCCATGAAGACCACCACCAAGGCGCTCCAGATGTTCGGCGGCTATGGCTACACCAAGGACTATCCCATGGAGCGCATGATGCGCGACGCGAAGATCACCGAGATTTACGAGGGCACCAGCGAGGTCCAGCGCATCGTCATCTCCGCCAACATGGGTCTGTAAGAGGAGGAAGAAACGACTATGAAGATCATTGTTTGTGTGAAGCAGGTTCCCGACACCTCCGGCAAGGTCGCCGTCAATCCCGACGGCACCCTGAACCGGGCTTCCATGCAGACCATCACCAACCCCGACGACATGAACGCCGTGGAGGCCGCCCTGAAGCTCAAGGACGAGACCGGCTGCAAGGTCATTGTGGTCACCATGGGCCCGCCCCCGGCGGCCTCCATGCTCCGGGAGCTGATGGCCATGGGCGCGGACGAGGGCGTTCTGGTTTCCGCCCGGGAGTTCGGCGGCTCCGATACCTACGCCACCTCCCAGATTCTCGCCGCCGCCATTGACACCATCGGCGTGGAAAAAGACGACGTGGTCATGTGCGGCCGCCAGGCCATCGACGGCGACACCGCCCAGGTGGGCCCCCAGATTGCCGAGAAGCTGGGCCTGCCCCAGGTGACCTACGCCGCCGACATCCACAAGGACGGGGAGAACATCACCGTCAAGCGGATGCTGGAGGACGGCTATATGACCATCAAGGTCCAGACCCCCTGCCTGCTGACCTGCATCAAGGAGCTGAACAACCCCCGCTACATGTCCATCGGCGGCATCTACGAGACCTACAACAAGCCTCTGGACACCTTTGACTTTGACAAGCTGAAGGACCACAAGCTGATTGACCCCACCACCATCGGCCTGAAGGGCTCCCCCACCAACATCTTCAAGAGCTTCACCCCGCCCCAGAAGGGCGTGGGCGTCATGCTGGAGGGCAGCGGCAAAGAGACCTGCGAGGAGCTGGCCGCCATCCTGATTAAGAAACACATCATCTGAGAAGGGAGTACATAGAACATGTCTAATTTCAACAGTGCGGATATCGCTGCCTTCAAGGACGTTTGGGTGTTCTGCGAGCAGCGCGAGGGCAAGCTGATGCCCACCGACTTCGAGCTGATTTCCAAGGGCCGCGACCTGGCCAACGAGCTGGGCGTGAACCTGT
>CATLJA010000009.1 GCA_949959305.1 uncultured Oscillibacter sp. | reverse complement strand
AGCTTGCCGCCGATCTGGACGAAGCGCTGGTAGCCGCCGGGCTTCAATTCGGTGGTGGCCATGGTGATGGGCCAGATGCCGAGAGAAAACAGCTTGCCGATGTTCAGCGCGTCCGCGCCGCCGGCGTAGCTGATGCGCATGCGGCCGCCGAACTCCCGGGAAATCCGGGCCGCCATGGCGGTGGTCAGGGGGAAGAGGGACTTGCCCGCCATGTACATCTCCCCGCTGGGGAGCTCCCCGGCCTTCACGTCCACGGGGAAGGTGTTGGAGAGCTTCAGGCCGAACTCCACGCCGCACTTGTCCGCCAGGGCCTGGAGGCGGCGGAACATGGGAACCGCGTCCTCGTACTGGAGGTCCTCCTTGAAGTGGTGGTCGTCGAAGGCGATATAGCCGTAGCCCATGCCGTCCAGGATGGAGCGGGCGGTTTCGTAGCCCAGGATGGTGGGGTTGCACTTGACGAAGGTGTGGAGGCGCTTTTTCTCAATGAGGTAGCTGGCGATGCGCTCAATTTCGTCCGGCGGGCAGCCGTGGAGGGTGGAGAGGGTGACGCTGCCGGAGACGCGGGGGCTGATGGAGTCGATGAACGCCGCCTCGCCGGGGAAGAACTCCTTGAGGACCTTCACGCACTCCTGGAAAATGGGGGCCCGGGAGGCGTCCGTCATTTCCGTGAGGAATTTGTCCACCTTGGGGCCTTGGATGCCCGCCAGGTCATAGCCCACGGACATGTTGAACACAAAGGCGTTGGGGTCGCCCAGGCCGTAGGCCTTCGCCATGATTTTGCAGGCGCACCAGGCTTTCACGTATTCCTCAAACGCCTGCTGGACATACAGCTCCGTGGACCATTCGCAGTTGTAGCACTCGTCCTCCGCCAGGATGCAGGGCCGGCTGATGCAGGCGGCCAGGTCCGCGCCGTCCATCTTCTGGACGGTTTTCAGCTCAAAGAACCGGGCCCCGGCAAAGTAAGAGACGATGATGTTCTGGGCCAGCTGGGTGTTGGGCCCGGCGGCGGGGCCGAAGGGGGTCTCGATTTTCTCGCCGAAGATGGGCAGGGTCTTCACGCCCGCCCGGTAGGGCTTGTGAACGCCGAAAACGGCGCCCTCCTTCTGGTACTCGGCGGTCATCCAGGTCATCAGTTCCCGGAACGGGATGGGAGTCATCAGCTCGGACATGGTTTCGTTCCTCCTGTATGTTTTAGAATCAGTATTCGCAGTGGTTCAGCGTGCCCCACAGCTTCCTGGAAACCTCCAGAATCTGCGCGTTGACGGCCTCCTCGTCGATTTCGGTGAGCTGGCGGTCCTTCATCAGGATTTTGCCATTCACCATGGTGGTCTGGCACTGGCGGCCCGTCATGCCGAAGAGCATGTGGCCGTCGATATTCGCGTCGGAAAACGGCGTGAAGGGCTTGTAGTCCATGACAATCACGTCCGCCGCGGCTCCGGCCTTCAAAACGCCCAGCTCCGGGAACCCGGCCCGGGCCGCCATTTTGGCGTTGTTCTTAAAGAGCATGTCCGTCACCTCGCACCAGCCCACGCCGGGGAGGCAGGCGTTGTGCCGCTGGATGGTCAGCGCGGCCTTGATGCTCTCCAGCATGTCGTTGGTGTAGGCGTCGGTGCCCAGGCCCACCAGGACGCCCTTTTTTATGAGCTGGAGCACCGGGGAGCAGCCCACGGCGTTGCCCATGTTGCTCTCCGGGTTGTTGACGCACATGGTGTCCGTGGCTTTGATGATATCCATTTCCGCCGTATTCACGTGGATGCAGTGGCCCAGGATGGTCTTGGGGCCGAGAATCCCGTGGTCCTGGAGCCGCTGGATTGGGCGGCGGCCGTAGTTCTGGAGGCTGTCGTACACGTCGTTCATGCCCTCGGACACATGAATGTGGTAGCCCGCCCGGCCGTTGTTGGCGGCGGCCATCCGCTCAAAGGTCTTGTCGGAGATGGTGAACAGGGCGTGGCCGCCGAACATGGCCTTGAGCATATCGCTGGGGCAGGACTCGCAGTAGTCGATGAAGTCCTTGTTCTCCTGGATGGACTGGAGGGATTTCTCCTCCCCGTCCCGGTCGCTGACCTCATAGCAGAGGCACGCCCGGAGCCCCATCTCCCGGGTCACCCCGGCAATCTCCGCCAGGGAGCCGGGGATCTCGCAGAAGGAGGCGTGGTGGTCGAAGATGGTGGTGACGCCCTGCTTGATGGAGTCGATCACCAGGGCCTGGGCGCTGGCCCTGGTGGCCGCCAGGTCCAGGTGGCGGTCAATGTACCACCACTGGCCGTCCAGCACCTCGTAAAAGTTGGTGGGGGCGTAGCCGCTGATGGAGAGGCCCCGGGCCAGGGCGGAGTAAATGTGGGTGTGGGCGTTGATAAGGCCGGGCATGATGACTCCGCCTTTTGCGTCCACGAACTCCGCCTGGGGGTACTTGGCCTTCAGGTCCGCCGTGGCTCCCACCTCCACGATTTTCCCGCCGTCGGCAACCACGCCGCCGTCGGGCAGATAGCCCGCGCCGGCGGGGTCCCGGGTAATGAGCCTACCGTTTGCCAGTAAAATCATAGTGAAGCTCCTCCTTAAAATTGGAATTTGGGTAAAAAAGAAAGGCGCCCCAAATCCACCCGGACTTGAAACACCTATCGGTCCGCACGGAGAGACAGGTGCGGGCCCGTGCGCGCGGCACTCCGTTGCAGCCATCTATCCTTGCTTATTGCATTTTATTGTACCGGAAAATCTGCGGGAATGCAAGCCCCCAAACGGAAAACTTCCCCGCCTCTTTTTAGACAAAACGCCGGAAACTTCCGCCCCGCCCGGGAGCTTCCCGCGAAAGCGCGGCGGCGGGTCACACGGGCCGCTCCTCCACATAGGCGCAGATGCGCCCGAAGGTCTCCTCGCTGAGGTCGTGCTCCACCTTGCAGGCGTCGATGGCGGCCTGCTCCGGGGAGACGCCCATCAGCTCGAAAAGCCGGGTGATGGTTCTGTGGCGGTGGTAGATGCGGCTGGCGATTTCCATGCCGCTTTCGGTCAAGGTAATGTTCCCGTCCCCGGCCATGGTGATATAGCCGCTCTCCCGCAGTTTCTTCATGGCGATGCTGACGCTGGGCTTGGAGTATCCCAGCTTGTTCACCACATCGATGGAGCGGACCTGGCCGGACTGCTGCTGAATGATGAGTATAGACTCCAGGTAGTCTTCCGCGGATTCGTGAATGACCAAGACGATGCGCCTCCCTTCTGCTTAATTTTACCATGATAGCAAAGTTTTCCATATAATGCAAGTTGCGATTGTCACAGGGAGCGCCAGCTTTGGAAATTTCTTCAATTTTTTCCCGGAACGGCGGGAAAAAAGGCGGAGCCTGACGGCTCCGCCCGGGAATTCGAAAGGGCGCGCGGCTCCAGTCCTCAGATTTTCCCCGCCAGCACCAGCACCAGCAGGGCGAAGGTGGCCAGCAGAGCCAGGGAGAACAGCAGGAAGCCCGCGTCGAAGCGGTCGCCGCCCTGGGCGTTTTCCCGCTCGGGGACCAGCCGGGCCTTCCGCAGGGCGGTGACCACGGGTTTGTAGAGAATCAGGGTCAGGGCCATGTTCAGCCCGCCCTTGACGAGATTGAAGGGGAGGAAGACGGTGGTCAGCATGGGGACGACGACCTCCTCCCGGTCCATGCCCATGTAGATGGGGGTAATGAGGTAGTTCCAGAGGAGCATGGTGGCCGTCAGAGCGAGAACGCCCACGGTCAGGCCAATGACCGCGCCCTTGCGGGTGCGCATTTTCTGGTAGATGAAGGCGGCGGGGCAGGCGAAGGCACAGGCGGCCAGCAGGTTCATGATGCAGCCGATAATTCCTGTGTCGCTGACGGTGAACATCTCGATGAAGGCCACCACAATGGAGATGACGGCGGCGGAAAGGGGCCCGAAGAGGAAGCCGCCGATGGCGATGACGGTGCCCTTGATTTCCATTTGCAGGAAGCCCGCCACCTTGGGCAGCAGGTTGCTCAGCAGCATGGCCAGGTAGGTCAGGGCCACCAGCATGGCCAGGGACGTGACGGTTTTGACGGTCACCCGGGGACGGGCGGCGGGGATGGCGCCGGCGTTGGAATCGAAGTTGGACATAAGAAAACACTCCTTTACATACTTGAAAACACCCTGGAATCCTTTGACTTCTCCAAGGTGAACCAAGCAGCAAAGAAGCGCACCGAAAGGGCGCGGTCCCTAAAACCGCATTCATCTTCTTCCATCCAGACTGTAACTGTTGGTCCCGGAGTTTCACCGGGTCGGCGAAGGCCGTGCGTGGGAAAACGGCCTCCGGTCGCGGACTGTACCGCCAGTGGGGAATTGCGCCCCGCCCTGAAGACAAAGTATTCAGTTGTGCTTTCTGGAGACAGTATACAGCAGCGGGCGGGAAAATGCAAGCCTAAATTTTTGCCTTTGCAAAACAGAACGGATGTGCTATTATAAAAGGTGAGGAATTGAGAGGAGGGACCCATTATGGACCGCGTGATTCTCCACTGCGACCTGAACAGCTTCTACGCCTCAGTGGAGCTGCTGGGCAGGCCGGAATTGAAAAAGCTCCCCGTGGCCGTCTGCGGGGACCCCTCCTCCCGCCACGGCATTATTCTGGCGAAGAACGAGCCCGCCAAGCGCTTCGGCGTGCAGACGGCGGAGACCATCTGGCAGGCGAGGAAGAAGTGCCCGGAGCTGATTCTCCTGCCGCCCCATCACCGGCTTTACCGGGAGTATTCCCGGAAGGTCAACGCCATTTACGACGAGTACACCGACCTGGTGGAGCCCTTCGGCATTGACGAGAGCTGGCTGGACGTGACGAACACCCTTCACCTGTTCGGCATGGACGCGGGGGCCCTGGCGGACGCCCTCCGGCAGAGGGTGCGGAAGGAGCTGGGGCTGACCCTCTCCGTGGGCGTTTCCTTTAACAAGGTCTTCGCCAAGCTGGGCAGCGATTACAAAAAGCCCGACGCCACCACGGTGATTTCCCGGGAGAACTGGCGGGAGATGGTCTGGCCCCTCCCGGCGGGGGACATGCTCTACGTGGGGGGCGCGGCAAGGAAGCTCCTGGCGCAGTATGGCGTTCGGACCATCGGGGAGCTGGCGGCCTGTCCCCGGGAGATGCTGGAGGAGCTGATGGGGAAGCAGGGGGGCCAGCTTCATGATTACGCGGGCGGCCGAGACCGGGAGCCGGTCCGCTCCCGCCATGAGCCGGAGCGGGCGAAGTCTGTCGGCAATGGCGCCACGTTTCCGAAGAACCTTACCACCCAGGCCCAGGTGTCGGCGGGAATCGGCGTGCTGGCGGACAGCGTGGCCAGCCGCCTCCGCCGGGCGGGGCTCTACGCCGGAGGGGTCCACGTGACCGTCCGGGACCCGGCGTTTCACGACCGCTCCCGCCAGCGGCAGCTGCCCGCCCCCACCCATTTGATACGGGATATCACCGCCGCCGCCCTGGAGCTGGCGGGGGAGCTGTGGAAGCCGCCGGCCCCCGTCCGGGCCCTGACGGTGACGGCCATCCATTTGACGCCGGAGGAGGAGACCTATGAGCAGGCGGACCTGTTTGCCGCCGGAGAGGACCGGCGGCGGCAGGAGCGCCTGGAGGCCGCCATGGACGGCATCCGCCGGAAGTACGGCGGAGGGGCCATCGCCTTCGGCGGGCGGTCGCCGGAGGACCCGGAGGACGGGGGAAGCCTGCGGAGGGGGGAGTGAGCGCGCCCCGCGGGAAGGAAGGGGCGGCGCGGTGAAACGGGGAGCGGCCGAAAGGCCGCTCCCCGCTCAGTCTTTATCAATGTGGTTTTGAATCCGCTGCATAATCATCTCCAGGGCCACCAGGTTGTGGCCGCCCTCCAGGACGATGATGTCGGCGTGCTTCCGGGAGGGCTCCACGTACTGCTCGTGCATGGGCTTGACGGTGGTCAGGTACTGGGTCACCACGGAGCGGAGGGTCCGGCCCCGCTCCTCCACGTCCCGGAGGGCCCGGCGGAGGATGCGCTCGTCCGCGTCGGTCTCCACAAAGATTTTGATGTCGAACAGCTCCCGGAGGCAGGGCTCGTGCAGGATTAGAAAGCCCTCCACAATCAAAACCTTGGTGGGGAAAATCTCCACCGTCTTGTCCGTCCGGTTGTGGTCCACGTAGGAATAGACCGGGCACTGGATGGAACGGCCCTCCCGCAGCTCCTGAAGGTGCCGGACCAGAAGGTCCGTCTCAAAGGCGCTGGGGTGGTCGTAGTTCTGGAGGGCCCGCTCCTCGTAGGTCTTGCCCTCCTGCCGCTTGTAGTAGCTGTCGTGGCCGATGACGGTGACGCTGCCGCCGAAGTGGTCCTTCAAATGCTGGGCCAGGGTGGTTTTGCCGGAGCCGCTTCCTCCGGCGATGCCGATGATGATGGCGCTCATGACCGTGTACCTCCCGTCGGTTCGATTCGATTCTCCAATATTCATTATATGGATTCGGGGCGAAAAAGCAAGGAGAACCTGGAAAGTTCACAAATTTTGCCGAACTCGCACTTGACGGCGGCCTGAAAAGTGGATATGATAGAGAATGCGAAAATAATGAAGCGAAGCGCGGGAGGACCGATATGGCAATGAAACGCTGCCCCGTCTGCGGGGAGAGATTTTCCGATACCTATAAAAACTGCCCGTTCTGCGAGGAGGAGGAGTACTGGGAGGAGGAGCAGGAGCCCGTCCGCCGCCCCATACTCCGGGAAGGGGCCCGCAGCCCCGGCGGCCGGGGAGGCCGGGGCGGCAGGAGCGCCTACAGCATTGTAACGCCCATTTTGATTGTGCTGATTGTGCTGATGGCGTTGCTGCTGGTGTACCTTCTTTACGGGGACAAGCTCTTCAATAAGGACGGCAAAACGCCGCCGGACGACGGCGGCAAGACCGGCATTACGGAGCCGAAGGAGCCGGACGTCTCCGGCACCACGCCGGGGGACGCCTCCGGCACAGAGCCCGGCGGGACGGACGGGTCCGGCGCGGACACGCCGGGTACGGACGAACCCGGCGCGGATGAGCCGAATACCGGAACTATGCCCGAGGGCGGCGGCGAAACGCCGTCCGGCGGCTCCGGGGCCGCCGGCGCTTCCGGGAACTCCGGCGGCGGCATGAGCTACGCCTCCGCCGCGGCCCTGCCCAAGGGGCTGACCCTCAACATCACGGACTTTACCGAGTCGGTTTCCAAGGGGAGCGTCAAGCTCCGGGTCTCCGGCGGGACCGGGACCTATACCTGGATCAGCGAGAACCCCGCCGTGGCCACGGTGGCCGGGGACGGGACCGTGACCCTTGTGGCCAAGGGCACCACCAACGTGGTGGTCACGGACGGGTCCAAGCGGGCCATCTGCATCGTCCGGGTCACAGGCGGCTCCGCGCCTGCCTCCAACAGCGGCGGCGGAAGCGGCACGTCTGCGGCGCCCTCCTCCGGCGGAGGCTCCCTGAAAACGGGCAAGGCCGTGGTCGTCAATGGCGGCAACGGCGTCCGGGTCCGCTCCGGCCCCGGCACCAGCTATGAAATCCTGGCCTCGATTCCCAACGGCGGGTCGGTCCAGATTGTCTCCAGCGCCGGGGACGGCTGGTATGAGATTACCTTCACCGCCGTGGGCGGCGTGACTACCACCGGCTATATGAAGGGCGAATTCCTGGCGAACTCCTGAGAGCCTGAGAAACGCGCATCCCCGGACGGTTTCGTCCGGGGATGTTTGCTATGCAAAAGCATAGCAAACATCTAATGCGCCATTTCCTCGCCCCTGCGGGGCAATCGGAAATGATGCGCCAAAACTTCATGCGCAAAGACGTTTGCCTGTTTTTGTGGCGCGGCTGAGCGCATGAGGTTTTCTTGCATGGCCGGGAAAGTTGTGCTATAATCCTAAACTGTAAAATTATGTTCCGGTAATGGAGGACTTTTTATGACCACCCAGGACTTTCAGCGAAAATCCGCCCTGCAAATTTTCCTCTCCTACTTCCGGCCCCACCGGAAGCTGTTCGTCATGGACCTGGCCTGCGCCCTTTTGATCTCCATGATTGATTTGGCGTTTCCCGCCGTCTCCCGGTGGTGCATGTACGAGCTGCTGCCCCAAAGCGCCTACAAGACCTTTTTCGCCGTGATGGCGGTGGTCTTCGCCGCCTTTTTGCTGCGGGCCCTGCTGACCTACGTCATCTGCTACTGGGGCCACACCTTCGGCATTCTGGTGGAGGCGGACATCCGCCACGACCTCTTCCGCCACATGCAGGAGCTGAGCTTCAACTACTACGACAAGAACCGCACCGGACAGCTCATGAGCCGCCTGACGGCGGACCTCTTTGACATCACGGAGCTGGCCCACCACGGGCCGGAGGATATCTTCATCTCCGGCGTGACTATCCTGGGCTCTCTTGTCATTATGTTCACCATCCAATGGCGGCTGGCTTTGGTGATCGCCTGCATCGTCCCGGTATTCTTCGCCGTGGTCTGGTCCTGCCGCCGCTCCATGAGCGCCGCCTCCGCCGCCGTGAAGCAGAAGACCGCCGTCATCAACTCCGACATCGAGTCCGGCCTCTCCGGCATCCGCACGGCGAAGGCCTTCGCCAACGAGGGGGCGGAGCTTCAAAAGTTCGACAGCTCCAACGCCACCTTCAAGACCTCCAAGCGGGCCTTTCACAAGGCCATGGGCCGCTTCAACGCCACCATGGAGTTCTTCCTCTGCATCCTCTCCGCCGCCGTCATCGCCGCTGGGGGGCTGTTTATCATGCGGGGGGAGCTGAACGTCATCGACCTGACCACCTTCAGCCTCTACATCACCACGTTTGTCACCCCCGTGCGCAAGCTTTCCAACTTCGCGGAGCTGTTCGCCAACGGCACGGCGGGCCTGGGCCGCTTCATTGAGCTGATGCGGGAGGAGCCCGCCCTCAAGGACGCGCCGGACGCAAGGGTCCTCCGCCGGGTGGAAGGGAAAATCGACGTGGATCACGTCAGCTTCGCCTATCAGGACGATTTGGCGGTGCTCCGGGACGTGGACCTCCATATCCGCCCGGGAGAGACCCTGGCGGTGGTGGGGCCCTCCGGCGGGGGGAAGTCCACCCTCTGCCAGCTGATTCCAAGATTTTACGACGTGACCGAGGGAGCCGTCCGGCTGGACGGCGCGGACGTGCGCCAGGTGACCCAGGAGTCCCTCCGGCGGAACGTGGGCGTGGTCCAGCAGGATGTGTTCCTCTTCGCCGCCAGCATTCTGGAGAACATCCGCTACGGCCGCCCCGGGGCCACGGAGGAGGAAGTGGCCCGGGCCGCCCGCCTTGCGGAGATTTACGACGACATCGTGGCCATGCCCGACGGGTTCAACACCTATGTGGGGGAACGGGGCGTGCTCCTCTCCGGCGGGCAGAAGCAGCGGATTTCCATCGCCCGGATTTTCCTGAAGGACCCTCCGGTGCTGATTCTGGACGAGGCCACGTCCGCCCTGGACAGCGTGACGGAGGCGAAGCTCCAGGAGGCGTTTGACAAGCTGTCCCAGGGGCGGACCACCATCATCATCGCCCACCGCCTCTCCACCGTCCGAAACGCGGACCGCATTGCCGTCATTGAGGACGGGCGCATGGTGGAGCTGGGAAGCCACGGGGAGCTGATGGCAAAGGACGGGGCCTACGCCGCCCTGGTCCGCACCCAGGAGCTGCGCCATGGATAAAGGGGCGCTGCTGGACCGCCTGGGCCTTTCCGGGGAGGAGCGGCTGGTTCTGGCAAAGGTGCTGGACAAGGCGGGGCAGGCGGAGAGCCGGAACGTCCCGGCCTCCACGGATTTCCTCAGCCCCCAGCAGCGGGCCTGGGCACAGGACTGTCTGCGCCTGGCGGGGATTCCGGAAAGCGCCTGCGCGCTGCGGGGCGGCTATGAGGGGGCGGAGCGGCAGATTCTGCTGTTTCTCCCGGACTGGCTGGAGCCGGAGTGCGCCGAAGCGCCCATCCGGTGCCTCCGGGCGGCCTTCCGGGAGGAGGAGAAGCCCTCCCACCGGGATTTCCTGGGAAGCCTCATGGGCATGGGCGTCGCCCGGGAGAAGGTCGGGGACATCCTGGTGAGTCCCGGCAGCGCGGATCTGCTGGTGCTGGACAGCGTGGCGGACTTCCTTCTGCAAAGCTGGACCTCCGCCGGGCGGACCAGGCTCAGCGTTTCCGCCATCGAACCGGAAAACCTCCACATTCCCGTGGTTCAGCGGAAGGAGGTCCGGGACACGGTCAGCTCCCTGCGGCTGGACGCGGTGGCGGCCTCCGGGTTCCGGCTGGCAAGGGGGAAAGCCGCCGCCCTGATTGAGAGCGGGAAGGTGCAGCTGAACTGGCGGGAGTGCGTGAAGCCGGACAAGCTGCTGGAGGCGGGGGACGTGGTGTCCGCCCGGGGCTTCGGGAAATTTGAGCTCAGCGAGGTGGGGGGCCTGACCCGGAAGGGGAGAATCTCCATCGTTTTGCAGGTCTACGTTTGAGGCGGAAAGAAATCCGGTTACAATTTGAAGAACGGCGGGCCGGAAGGCCGTATGGAATAGGGGAGGGATCTGGAATGCTGGAATATGAATTTGAGGCCGTCGCCGCCGGCGAGGGGTTTTTCGTGGGAAAGACCAGCGGCCACCGGGAAGCCATCCTTCGGCGGACGGCGGAGGGCTGGCGCTGGGCCGGGTGGATTCCCACCCAGCAGATGAACGGCTCCGTTTTGGAGATTGATTTGGTATTCGAACGGGAACAGGGGGGACAAGCGTGACAAAGGAGCAGATCGGCCGCATCAACGAGCTGGCCCGGAAGGCCAAGACCCCGGAGGGCCTGACGGAGGCGGAGCAGGCGGAGCAGGCCGTTCTCCGCCGGGCTTACATCGACTCGGTGCTGGGGAACCTGAAGGGCCAGCTGGACAATACCTATATCGTGGACGGGCAGGGAAACAAGCGGAAGCTGAAGGCGAAAGGGACGGAGGGCTGAGCCATGGCGGAAAATCAGAAAAAATCGTCCGGCGGCGGGGACTGGGGCTGGGTCCTGGTTATTCTCTGTTTCTGCTCCGGGTTCCTGTGGCCGCTGGGACTGCTGCTGTTATTCGGCAAGCTTTTTGCCGACGATGAGAAGAAGCCCGGCCAGAAGGCCCCGCCCCTCCAGGGGACCGTATCCCCGGGGCGGGCCGCCGCCGGGGGCTCCAGGACCGGGACCGCCTCCACCATGCCGCACCGGCAGACGAAAGCCGCCAAGGCGGTGAAGAAGGTCACCAAGTCCCCGAAGATGAAGAAGTCCAACGCCTGGTGGCTGAAAATCGGCGGTCTGGCGCTGCTGTTCTTCGGCCTGAACGGGATGGGGGACGCGGCGGAAAGTGCGCTGGTGCTTGGCTGGCTCACCTACGCGGGCTGGATCGGAGATATGCTGAGCGGGCTGGCCCTGACCGCCGGGGGCGGGGCCATGCTGTATAGCGGTTTTTCCATGGACCGCCAGATCAAGCGCTTTTCCAAGTACCTCCTGGTCATGGGAGACCGGGAGGCCATGCCCATCGACGAGCTGGCCCGGACCCTGGGTTATTCCGAGCGGCGGGTGGAAAAGGACCTGGAGAAGATGATCGACAAGGGGTACTTCGGCGGAAAGGCGTATCTCAACATGGAGCTGGGCTACCTGTTCCGGGGCGGCGGCGCGGAGGCGGACTTCCGCCAGCGGTTCCAGGAGGCCCGGGAGGCGGCGGAGGAGCCGGAAGCGCCCCCCAAAGAGGCGGAGGAGGGCTGTTCCGGCATCCTGCGGAGCATCCGCCGGGCCAACGACCGCATCGCGGACCCCGTCCTCTCGGCGAAAATTGACCGGCTGGAGGAGATTACGGCGAAAATCTTCAAGGCCGTGGAGGAGGACCCCAGGAAGAAGGAGCGCATCGGCACCTTCCTGAACTACTACCTGCCCACCACCCAAAAGCTGCTGGACTCCTACGCCCAGTTTGAGTCCGCCGGGGTGGAGGGGGAAAACCTCCGCCAGGCGAAGCGGCGGATTGAGACCACCATGGACTCCATCGTCAAGGGCTTTGAGCACCAGCTGGACGAGCTCTACCAGGCGGACGCCCTGGACGTGGACTCGGACATCCGGGTGATGGAGCACATGCTCCGCCGGGACACCGGCAGCGCGGAGAAGGACTTCGGCCTGGAGGGCGGCGCCGTTCAGGCGGAGGAGGAGTGAAGCCCGGGGCAGAAGGCCGGGCGCGCCCGGAGGTGCGCCCCAGGCGGCGCGGAGAGGGAAAGGCCCTGTAACCGTATGGTTACAGGGCCTTTTTTTGAAACGGGGAATCAAGGACTGGAATCAATCCGCCTCTTTGCGGAGAGGGGCTTCCGCGGAGGGAGATGAAGGCTCCCCTCCGCCGGAATTCAGTCTGCCGCGCTTTTTCTCCATGCACTTTTCCAGCAGGAACAGCCCGTTCTGATAGGCCATTTTCACGTATTCCAGCTGGAGCGTGCCGTAAGCGTTGGCGGATACGTTTCCGGTCTCATAGTTCAGGGCCCCGCCGTACCCAACGTCCGCCAGCCCCTGGGCAAAGTCGTCCCAATCGACGCCGCCCATATAGGGAAGCACGTGCTCGTCCCGGAGTCCGGCGTGGTTGTCGTTGACGTGCAGGACCTTCAGCCGGCCCCCAATGGCGCGCAGGGCGCGGGACTGCTTGAACCCCATGAGGTTTCCGTGTCCCGTGTCCCAGCAGATCCCCACCAGCGAATCGGCAAAGCTGTCCGCCAGCTCTATCAGCTGGTCGTAATGCTGGCAGTAGACCGTGCCCAGCCTCCGGTCCATGCTGGGGGGCATGTTCTCGATGGCGGTTCCCACGCCGAGGCGGAGGCCCAGGCTGACATATTGGCCGTAGCAGGCGTGATTGCCGTCAAGGGACGCCTTGGCCTCGTAGTTATGCTCCGGAAACGTCAGGGGATGGAGCACCGCCCACGGTATGCCCAGCATCCGGCTGGCAAGATAGGCCCTGCGGGTGCACTCGAAGAAAAACGCGGCGTATTCCGCATCCCGAAAGTCCGAACAGGTCCGCATGCTGCATCCGGGAACGAAAGGCAGGTGGGACTGGGCAAAGGTGACGCCCAATTTCGCGGCAGTGCTGCCCACCTCGTCCACCCTGCGCTCCCAATGGTCGCCCAGCAGAATGAAATTCGGCTGGTCCAGCGCGGCCAGGGAAAGATCGAACGTGTCATACCCAACGCTGCGCAGGACTGTAAGCGCCTCGCAGAGATCCCGGTGAACGGGGGAATCTCCCCGCCGCTGGTATATTCCGGTGGCTATGGAGAGCTTCATAAGGGCTCCCTCCCCGAAAACGGGCCGCATGGCCCGTCCGCAGAGGGCTCCCGCGCCTGAAGGGCCGGGCGTTCCCCAAGCCGCCAG
This sequence comes from uncultured Oscillibacter sp., assembly GCA_949959305.1. Lineage (GTDB taxonomy): Bacteria > Bacillota > Clostridia > Oscillospirales > Oscillospiraceae > Oscillibacter. The sequence continues at coordinate 30,714 of CATLJA010000009.1, read as the reverse complement.
CCGCCAAGCCGGTTCATCTTGCAGAACCAGGGCGCGGAGTCGTCATGATGGCGGTACATGGCCGCCGCGAGGCCGTTTTTCAGATCGTCAAGGCGGGCCCTGTAAGCCGGGTCCTCCACAAGGTTCCGCAGCTCCCAGGGGTCCGCGTCCAGGTCGTACAGCTCGTCCGCGCCCCCGCAGTTAAAGATGTATTTCATCGGTCCGCTCCGGTACATGCGCTGCATGGCGATCAGCGGAAAGGCCCCGACGCTTTCGCAGACCGCGTAATCCCGCACGGCCGCGCCGGGATTTTCCAGCAGCGGCAGCAGCGAGTGTCCGGCCTGCCAGTCCTCCGCCCCATAGCCGGCGATATCCAGCACGGTGGCGTAGATGTCCACCGTGGAGGCCAGCTGCTTCGTGACCGTGGGGCGGAGTCCCCGGGGGGGCTTAATCATCAGGGGGATTTTCGTCGTCTCGTTGTACATATGGCCGGATTTGTTTTCCATGCCGTTGTGGCAGCCCTGGGAGTCCCCGTGGTCGGCGCAGAAGATGACGTAGCTGCCGTCATAAACGCCGGACTCTTTCAAGTGCCGGATCAGCCGGCCAATCTGCCGGTCAATGCCGGTGATGGCGGCGTAGTAGTGCCGGAGGTTGTTTTCAAAAAAGCTCCAGTCCTGCTCCGGGCGCTGTACCAGGCGGTGCAGCTTGTTTTCCACGCCGTCCCCGCCGGTAAAGCTGGGCCAGGGCGGAATGCTCATTTTGCGGTAAAGCGCGTAGTCCTCCTCCGCCACATAATACGGCTCGTGGGGCCCCCAGAAGTTCACCGACAGGAAAAACGGCCCTCCCAGCTCCCGCAGCTGGTCCGTAATTTGCCGGGCCCGCAGGGAGACGAAGTACTCCGGGGTCGTCTCCTCGCCCGACGTGATAACGCCGCCTTTGGAGTGGTCGCCCGGGCGGGAGCCGCGGTATACGCCGCTCAGTACCTGCGTCAGCCCGTTGTCCCGCAGGTACTTCTGAAACAGAGCCGTTCCGTGCCCGCCGTTTCCGTGGCCGGGAAAGTCGTCCCCGATGAAACCGACGTCCGAGGGCAGCGTGCCGTAATTCAGGTAGGCTTCCGCGCCCATGTACCCGGCCTTCCTGCGCTCCAGCAGCTCCCGTCCCTCCGGGGAGGCGGATTTGTCCGTCCCGATGCCAAGGTGCCATTTTCCGGTGTAGCCGCAGTGAAATCCAGCGGCGCTCAGCCTCCGGCTCAGCAGGTACGGGGCGTCCGCCAGCTCGTGGGTGCTGCAGCCATGCTGATAGATGTTTGTGCACATGCCGGTGACGGAGGGGTAGAGCCCCGTATACAGCGCCGAGCGGGCGGGGGTGCAGACCGGGGCGTTGGTGTAGGCGTTGGAAAAGCAGAGGCTTTCCGATGCGAGGGCGTCCAGCGCGGGCGTATGGCACGGGGCGTCCGGATTCGCGTAGCGCATGGTGTCCAGCCGGTGCTGGTCCGTCATGATTAAGATTACGTTATGCTCCATAGCGGCGTCACCTCTTACGTTCTTCCATGGATGAATTGGCCGGAAAGTGTCCGGCAAGGAGCGTTTGAAATTTCCGCAGCAGCGCGGGGGCCTCCTCCGCGATATTGTGCGCCTCGTCTGCGTCCAGCAGCAGGTCGTACAGCTGCACCAGCGAGGCGCAGACATGGTTTTGAGGGATGTCCGGCCCGCTGATAAGCAGGGGAATGTGCACGGAGGCAGGGACTTGAAAAAGCGGTTCCTGTCTCCGGGGATCTCGCCGTGGTCGGCGGAGTATATGACGGCCGTCTCCCGGCTCTGTTTCAGGCGCTTCAGCTCCTCCAGAACCGTGCCGGGCATAGGGCATCCAGTCCCCCCGGTGCTGGTCCGAGAAGAAGAACAGGATGTTGGGCCTGAGCCGCGCCATGGTCACTCCGCCTCCGGATATTCGTTGCACAGCAGGCGGTAGGGGGCCTCGTCCTCCTCAATGGCGGGGAAGCGCCCCGCCGGTTCCAGGAAGCGGTTGTCCGTGTTGTCATCGTTGCACTGGCTGACCTCGCCCAAAAGCACGGGGCCGCTCCCGGCCTCCACCTCGAAGTCGTGGTACATGAGGGGGTGGATGGAGATGCTCTCCCCGGGGGTCAGGCGCACCTGGGCGCCGGCGGGCACCACGATTTCACGGCCGTCCACATGGACGTGGACGCTGCCGGACGTGTCAAGCCCCTCGCCGGGCAGGGAGTTGTATACCCGGATCAGCACATTCCCCCCGCCGCGGTTGATGATATCCTCCATTTTAAACCAGTGGAAGTGCATGGGAGAATACTGCCCTTCCTTAATGTACAGCAGCTTTTCCGCGTAGCTCTTGGCGTATTTTTCCGCCAGCTTCAAGTTGCCGTTCCGGAGGGTGATCAGCGAAAAGCCGACCTTTTCAAAATTGCCCAGGCCGTAGTCGGTGATGTCCCAGCCCAGCATGTTCTCCCGTATTTCGTCGTAGTCGTGCCCCTTTTTCCGCCATTCCTCAGGGGTGAATCCGCAGAAGGGAGGCAGCGCGAAGCGGTATTCCCGGATCATGGCCTCCATCTCTTTCAGCGCGGCGTTGATTTCACTGCGTTTCATAAAACAGCCCTCCCGATAAGAAAGATTTTCTTCACCTCTTGAGGTTGAATCCATAGACGCCGAAGGGGCGGATGGAGAATTCGCATGCGTCTTTGGCGGAATCCCGGAGCGCCCGCCCCCGCAGGTCCGACGGAGTGATGTTCCAGCCGGGGATTCGCAGGCAGCCCCTCCGCTCCGTCAGCCCCGTGTCCCGCAGCGTCAGATGCCATTCGTTCCCGCCGCAGGGCTTCAGCTCCAGAATCTGCGTTCCCTCCGGGAGAAACAGCTTCGGCCCGAAGGGCTCCAGGGGAAGATAATATGCGCCCCGGTCCAGCGCCAGGGCCCGGTCCATGACCTGGCCGCCGCAGCTCCCCTCATAGCCGAACAGGATGAAGTCCCACCGCAGGTCCCCGCCGATCCACTGGGGGAAATTCGTGCCCCACATGTTGTTGAACAGGTTGAAGTACAAAACGGCCTCCCGGGGCTGGTACTCCCGGCGGAAACGGTAGACGCCGGTTTCCCCGATGGCGCACAGGGGCGCGTCGCGGCTGAGCACGCACAGCCCCGCCCCCCTGCTTTCCGCGCAGGCGAAGGACTCCAGGCAGTACATGGCATGATTGGCTCCGGCCGCAATATCCCGGGCGGGGTCGATTAAATCACCGTTCTTGTTAAAGAGATACCTGGGCGCGTCCGCCGCAAGGGGCAGGCAGAGGGAGCCGGACTCCACAAAGGGCGTTTCCTCCTTCCCGTCCGCCTCCACCCGGAGAAACAGCTCCCCGCCCTCCGGCGGGAGGGACACCAAAACCCGGATTTCCCGGCCGTCGCCGTAGGAATCGGCGGCGCCGGATTGATAATGCAGGGTCAGCGTGCAGCCGTCCGCTGTGTACCGGGACAGCCTGGGGCGGAAGGTCCGGCTGGGGATTTCCGGATAGTTGTCCCTGCCGTTGTCCCGGATGCCCCAGTCGGAGAAGCGGTAGGCGTAAGCGCGCAGGTATTCCGTCATATCCTCTATGCCGTAAACATCGTACTGGTAGGAGAATACTCCCGCGCCGGAGCGCTCCCGGGCCAGCATCCGGTTTAAAGCCTTGTCGTACAGCCCGGTGATAATTCCCCGGTCCTGGTCGAACGTCAGGCGGTAGCGGTGGTTTTCCAGGACGTTTCCCGGGACGGGGCGGCTCCCGCCGCCCAGGGGCGACGCCCCCAAGGGGGGCACGTCCCGCACGTAGATCATGCTCCGCCCGGAAATTGGGACGGAGCCGGGAACGCCCTCCGCCTCCACCCAGCCGCTGAAGGCCCCGCCGTTGGGGTTGAAGACCGCGCCGGGGCCCTTGTTTACGCAGTCGAAAGCCTCCTTCGCGGCGGCGGCGGCGGTTTTTGCGCGATCCCGCTGCTCCTGCCAGGACGCCTCCATGCGGCGGTATTCGCCGGAGCTTTTGGCGGCCCGGAAGTCCTTCTTGGCGTAGACCCGGCCGGGCTTCATCCAGGTTTTCACGTCCAGCCCCCAGGTGTGCTCGCCGAACAGGGACAGGGCGCCGCAGGCCCGCTGGTGCGCCTGGGAAAACCGCCGGATATCCCCGCCCGCCGAGAACAGGGCGGCGGCGGCCGTCGCTACATCCCTCCGGGAGCGGCGCACCGAGCGGACCTCCGCCGGATAGCTGCCGGTCCCGTGTATCCAGCTGTCCGCCAAATCCTGATCCACCACGGGCAGGCCGGAGAGGTCGCAGAGCGACAGCTCACGGTAAAAGTCGTCCATGGTGCCGCAGACGATTTCCGTGCCGGGGCACGCCTCCCTCGCCTGCGCCGTCAGGGCGCGGATGTGTTCCGCGCTCTGGGGGCCGCAGTTGTCGTGGGTGTGCATCAGGGCCATCCAAACGGGGAAGGGCCAGCCCTCCGGCGGGGTCATGGCGGAGCCGTACCCGCCCTTGGAGTACATGGTCAGCACCCGGCTTCCGTCGCAGCCCTGCCAGAAAAACAGGGGCGGAACGTCCGGCGGCGTGGCAAAGGAGTTGCAGCCCAGGTGCAGGAATTTGACGCCTGCGTTTGCCAGCAGCGCCGGCAGCGCCCGGCCGTGTCCGGGAACGTCCGTCATCTTGGCGCTGAGGGGCAGGGGAACGCCGTACGCTTCGGCAAGGCTGGCGCCGCAGCGCAGGCCCTCGATAATGTCCGCCATGCCGCAGAAATCCGTGTGCAGGGTATAGGGCATCGCGTGGAAGGCAATCCGGCCCTCTTTTACCAGGCGGTCCAGGGTTTCCCGCTTTTCCCCGTTTTGCCGCATGACCGTCAGGGGCCAGGCGGGCATGGTCCAGACATACCGGAGAGCGCCCATATCGGCGGTGGCCTCGCAGGTCTCGATTACCTCCGAGAGCATCTGCCCGGAATATTGGCGGATTACCTCCTCCGCCAGCTGCGTAAAGCCGATATCAAAGTGGGTCTTAAATACCAGGATAATTTTCATGACATTCACCCGCTCAGGAAAAATAGATGGGGTTGGAAAGCAGGACCAGGCTGTTCTGGCGCAGCACCTCAAACCGCACGAACCGCGCCCCGGGGAAACGGCGGCTCAGCTCCAGGCGGAACGTGTCCGGCCTGCAGGGAATCTCCTCGCTTTGAAGGTCCGTTACCAGGCGCAGCCGGTCCCCGCCCCGCAGCCCCTCCAGCCGGATCAGCGTCTCCGCGCCGCGTCCGGCGGCTTCGCCGAGAATCGCGCCCTCCGCCTCCGCCCAGAGGGACGGGGCTCCGGGCCACGCCATGATAAAGCTGCTGCCCCGTTTCAGCGCCGACAGAATGTCCGCCGGAGAGCGCGACATGGCGAACACCGCCGTGGACGGCTGTCCCGGCTGCCGGCCCGGCTCCACCCGGTGGAAGTCGCTGCCGCCCACAATGGGGAGGCGCTTCCCCCGGCACAGCTGCCCGTGCCACCAGCGGAGGCATTCCTCGTTGGCCTGCGGGGCGGTTCCGCCGTTGACGGCTTCAATCAAATCAAATTCTCCGTCCCGGATGCCGAAGCGCCAGCCGCAGCTGGGGCAGAAGGGGTGGTTCAGCACTACAAGCGCCCCGTTTTCCCGGGCCTCGGCCAGCTTGCCCCACGCCTCCTCCCGGGAGTTGACGCAAAAGGCGCTGCGGAGGGGGCGCGGCGCACCCAGCATGCCGGCGTGGCCCCGGTAATGGGTCCACTCCGAGCCGGGCAGGACGGTCAGCCCATCCAACTGAGGCAGCGCCTGATTGTGGGCGTAGCCGTTGTGGTCCGTGAGAAACAGAAAATCCAGCCCCGCGGCTTTCGCCATAAGGGCCGCGTCCCCGGCCGCCAGCGCTCCGTCCGAGGCGGTGGTATGGACGTGGACGTCCCCCTTCAGCAGCATCCGCTCCCGGTAGGTGCAGGTTATGGTGTAGAGAACGGATACGCCTCCTTCCGGCACCTTGTAAGCCCCGATGATGACGGCCCACTCGCCGGGCCCGGTTTCCGTCCGCGCGTATCCGGGGGAGCTGTCCCAGGCGGAGAGGTGGATATCCCTCCGCCCGGCCCCGGACGCGCCGAGGTAATTTCCCCGCCCGTCGCGCAGCGCCAGGTCGACGACGCTCTCCTCCGCCCGCAGCCGGACGCCCGGGGAGCCCTCCGTCTCCCGGTACCGCCGGTATTCGTAATGAATGTCCAGGCGGCAGACGTTTTCCGGCACGGAAAACGCCCGCTCATAATAGGAGCCCTCCGCCTCCTTGGGGATATCCTCGCGGAAGGCAATCTGTGAGGGTTTCATAGGCGCACCCCCGGATATCCGGGCGGCCGCTCCGCCGGGGGCGCCGCGCTATTCACCGCGCTCCCCTCCGCCCGGGACCGGGTTCCAGCAGGCCGCGAAGTGCCCCTTCCCGTGCTCCGCAAAGGGAGGGTATTCCCGCTCGCATCGGGCGGTTTTGCAGGGGCACCTGGGATGGAAATGGCAGCCGGAGGGGGGATCGGCCGGATTGGGCACCTCGCCCTCCAGCATGATGCGCGTGACCTTTACGTCCGGGTCGGGGTGGGGCGCGGCGCTGAGCAGGGCCCTGGTGTATGGATGCAGCGGGGCGGAAAACAGGTCTTCCGTATCGGCGAACTCCACCGCCCGGCCCAGGTACATCACCATCACCCGGTCGGAAATGTGCCGCACCACCGACAAGGCGTGGGAGATGAACAGGTAGGTCAGCTTGAATTCGCGCTGGAGGTCCTCCAGCAGGTTGATGATCTGCGCCTGTATGGAGACGTCCAGGGCCGAGACCGCCTCGTCGCAGACGATGATCTTCGGCTGCAGGATCAAGGAGCGGGCGATGCCGATCCGCTGGCGCTGGCCGCCGGAGAAGGCGTGGGGATACCGCCGCAGCAGCGCCTTGTTCAGTCCCACCTGTCCGGCAATCTGATTGACGGCCTCCTCGATTTCCCCCTTGCTCATGCCGCCGTTATAGCGCAGGGGCTCGCTGATGATATCGAACACCGTCATGCGGGGGTCCAGGCTGGCGTACGGGTCCTGAAAGATCATCTGAATGCTCCGGCGGTATTTTTTCATCTGCTCGCGGGTCGCTTTCAGGAAGTTGATGACGCCGTCCTCCGTGTGGAGGAGGACCTCGCCGCCGGTGGCCTCGATTCCCCGGACGATGGAGCGGCCCAGCGTCGTCTTCCCGCAGCCGGACTCCCCCACGATGCCGATGGTTTCGCCCTCATAGGCCGTAAAGGAGACGCCGCTCAGGGCCTTTACTTCCGCCTTTTTCGCCGTGTAGACCTTGCTCAGGTTCTTTACCTCAAGAATGACGTTTCTGTTATCCATTCGCTCACCCACCTTTTTCGACCAGCTTGCAGCGGACAAAATGCCCGGGCTCCACTTCCACCGGCTGAACCTCCGCGCTGTCGCATCTGCCGGGCACGCACTGCTCGCAGCGCTCATGAAAACCGCAGGAAGGCTTCAGATTCACGGGCAGGGGGACGACGCCCCGGATGGCGTACAGGCGCTCGTCCCGGTTCTGGTCCATCTTGGGGAGGGAGCGCAGCAGCCCGCGGGTATAGGGATGGCGCGCGTTGTGGAAGATCTGGCGGACGGTGCCCGTCTCGACGATTTCACCCAGGTACATCACCGCCACGCGGTCGCACATGCCGGCCACGGTGCCGAGGTCGTGGGTGATAAACAGAATCGACATGCCGAATTCCTTTTGCAGCGCTTTCATCAGCTCCAGAATCTGCGCCTGGATGGTCACGTCCAGCGCCGTCGTCGGCTCGTCGGCGATCAGCATCGTGGGGTTGCAGCAGAGCATCATGGCAATCAGGGCGCGCTGCAGCATTCCTCCGGAAAACTCGTGGGGATACTGGTCGATGCGCCGCTCCGGGTTGGCGATGCCGACCTTTTTCAGCATCTCCAGCACCCGGGCGCGGGCCTGCTGCCTGCCCGTGCCGGGGCTGTGCAGCAAGACCAGCTCGGCCATCTGGTTTCCCACGGTGTAAAGGGGGGAAAACGCGGTCATGGGCTCCTGGAAAATCATCGCAATCTCGGAGCCCCGGAGGGCGCGGTAGGTGTCGCCGTCCTTCTCCAGGTCCAGCAGGTTCAGGGTCCGGCCCGCCTTCGTGCGGAACAGCACCTCGCCGGAGGAGGAGCAGTTTTTCGGGTTGATGCCCATGATCTCTTTGCTGGTAACGCTTTTCCCGCAGCCGGATTCCCCCACCAGGCCCAGGGTCTCCCCCCTGCCCAGCACAAAGCTGACGCCGCGCACCGGGTGGAGGGTGTCCTCCTCCACCCGGATGTTCACGTTGAGGCCGCGCACCTCCAGCAGGTAATCGCCGGACAGTTCCGCCTGGCAGGCCGGTTCTCTTTTCTTGGGTTTCCCAAACATCTTGTGCCCTCCTCACTTGTAGGGGTCGGCCGCGTCCCGCAGGCCATCGCCCAGGAAGTTGAAGGCCAGGACCGCCAGGAATACAAACAGCATCGGGATCAGCTTCCAGCCGTAAAACATGATGGTCTCCAGCTGGTTGGTCTCCTGCAGCAGCACGCCCCAGCTGGTGGCGGGGGAGCGCAGGCCCAGCCCCAGGAAGCTCAGGGTGGTCTCGCCCACGATCAGCTGCGGAATCGTGAGCGTCATGTTGATGATGATATAGCTGAGAAAACTGGGGATCATGTGGCGGATCACAATGGCGGAGGCGGGCGCGCCGGAGATGCGGGCCGCCATAATGAAGTCCTCCTGCTTGATGGCGAAGAACTGGCTGCGCACCGTGCGGGCCAGGTTGGGCCAGGAGATCAGCGACAGGATAACGGTCATCAGCATGAATACCTGGGCGGGCTTCAGCGTCGGCGGCAGGGCGGCGGACAGGGCCATCCACAGGGGGACGTTGGGGAAGGAGCGGACCACCTCAATGGCGCGCTGGATCACCATATCCACCCAGCCGCCGAAGTACCCCGCCAGAGAGCCGATCAAAAGTCCCAGGGCCACCGTCATCAGCATGCCGACGACGGGGATGAACAGGGAGATCTGGGCGCCCAGAAGCACGCGGGAGAACAGGTCCCGGCCCATGGAATCCGTCCCGAAAAGAAAGACCTGCCCGTCCCCCTCCGCCTGGAAAAGGTGGAGGTTGCAGGGGATGAGGCCCAGAATCTTGTACTCCCCGCCTTTTTCGCCCTGGGCAAAAAACCGAATGTGATAGATGGCTTCGGTGTCCTCCGTGAATATGTTCATATAGGTCTCCGGGTCCCGCTCCCGTTTCAGGCCGTAGACAAAGGGGCCCTCCCATTTCCCCTCGTGGAAAAGGTGGACCGGAGTGGGGCCGCAGTTCACATACTCGCCGGAGAACTGCTCCGTGCCCTGCGGGGCGATAAAGTTGCCCAGCAGCGCGCAGAGGTAGAAGATCATCAGCAGGACGGCGCTGGCCATGGCCAGCTTGTGCTTGCGGAACTTCTGATACATAAGCTGCCACTGGGAGGCGTAATAGTACCGGTCGTCCCGCCCGGCTTTCTTTTTCAATAAGGACATACGATCACCCCTTAAGATACTCCGCCCGTGCCCTTGGATCAAGCCACGCCAGAAGCAGGTCGGAGATGAACGTTCCGATGACGGTCATGATCGCCATCAGGAACAGCCAGCTGCCGGCCAGGTACATGTCCTGATCCAAAAGTGCGTTATGCATCACGCGGCCCATGGAAGGGAGGTTCAGCACAATGGCCACAATGGTGGTGCCCGTGAAGATGTTCACCAGGGACCAGCCGATGGAGGAGGCAATCGGGTTGATGGCGGCGCGCACGCAGTACTTGTAGCGAATGGCCCTCGCCTTCATGCCCTTGGCCCGGGCGGTCATCACGTAGTTTTTCCCCAGCTCGTCCAGCATTTGGCCGCGCATGGTGCGCATCAGGCTGCAGGTGTTCATCAGGCCGATGACCAGCACGGGGATGACGCTGTGCTGCAGCAAATCCACCAGCTTGGCCATGGACCAGGGGGCGTTCTCCATGCCGGGAGAGTACAGCCCCAGCATGGTGTTTCCCGTCAGCTTGAAGGAGATGAACATCAGGATAATGCCCATCAGGAAATTGGGGACGGCCATGCCGATAAAGCCGATGGAGGTGAACAGGTAGTCCCCCGCGGAATACTGGTGCACCGCGCTGTAAATCCCGATGGGAATTGCGACCAGGTAGGTAAACACCATTGTGACCAGGGAGAGCACCATCGTGGGAACGATATATGCCTTGATTACCGCGCTTACAGGCATGGATAACGCGAAGGAATAGCCGAAGTCGCCGTGAAAGACGATATTGGATATCCATTTCCAGTACTGTACGATAAAAGGCTGGTCCAGGCCGTAATTCGCCTTCAGCTGCGAAACAAGCTCCGGGGAGACCGTCTCGCCCGCCGCGGACATCCGTCCGATATAGTTGGTCAGAAAATCGCCCGGCGGAAGGGTGATGATAAAGAAGACAAAGAAGGAAATCAGGAATACGGTCAATATCATGACGCCAAGCTTGCGCAGGGCGAATCTCAGAAATTTTTTGTTCATATCGCTTCTCCATGCCTATTATTTCCCTGCCGGAAGTCCGGCGCGCGGCGTTCCGCGCAAGGGCGTCCTGCCGGGAGCGGCGCGCCCCTGCGGAAAAGCGGCGCCAGCCGGCAGCCAACTACCGCATTGGCTGTTGGCTGGCGCACAAAGCAAATCCGGGTTTGAGCTCCCTTACTGCTCCATATACCAGGTATAGGGCTTGGCGTTGCCGTAAAAGCGCAGCTCATCGCAGGAGATAAAGCCGGGGTCAAAGTTCTTTACCTTGTTGGACATGGCGGTGTACTGGTACAGCACGCTCAGATATCCGATGATCCAGGTGTTCTCCACGTGGTTTTCCAGCAGCGCCTGGCCGATGGCCTCCGTCTCCTCCACCGTGGTGGCGCTTTGCAGCTTCTTGGTCAGCTCCACAATCTCGGCGATGGGAGAGCCCTCCGCCGGCGTCCAGGCGTCCTGGTGCTCCAGGCTGTACTTGCCAATCCAGGTGCTGATGTTTCGGTTGGCGCCGACCCGGTCGGGACGGATGGCGGGATTGAAGATGTTCAGCTTTTCCTCGTAGAGGGCCATAACCTCGTCGCCGTTGACGACCTTTTCCTGGCGCTTGGGCCGGGAGGTGTTGGAGCCCTCCACCACCTGGATGCCAATCTCCTTGTAATACTGGGCCAGCAGCGCCACCGCCTCGGCGGAGTCGCTTCCCTCGTGGCCCTCAATGGTAATCAGAATCCCCTTGCCGGCGTTCTGGCCGGAGGTGAAGGTGCGGTAGCCGTCGGCGTTGCGGGTGCTGGAGATCATCCCGATTCCGTCCAGCAGGGCGTTTGCCGCGCCGGGGTCGTACTCGGTCCACTTGCTGCGGGCCCCGTCGATATACTGGGCGGTTCCCTCGGGCGCGGCGGCCTGGGCGGGCTCGGCCAGGCCGGCGTAAAGAATTTCGTTCATCTCACTGCGGTTGACCGCGATGGACATGGCGCGGCGGAAATCCGGCATGGAGAACAGCTCCGCGTACTGGGGGTCCTTATAGGTTTGGTTCAGCTCCAGGGAGCATACCGTCCAGTTGGGCTGGAGGCTGGTGTAAATGGTATAGCCGCCCGTGGTTTCGCCGGCCTTGTACGTGGGAAAGAGGCTCACGTTGAATCCGGCCATATCCAGGTTCCCCGCCATCATCTCCTGGGCATACAGCCCGGTGTCCATGGTGACCATCTCAACCTTGTCGATATAGGGCAGCTGGCGGCCTTCCGCGTCCGTCTTCCAGAAATAGGGGTTGCGGGTGAAAACGTAAGACTGGTCGGTCTTTTCGGAATCCATGTTCCAGGCGCGCAGGGTGGGGCGGTCCTTGTAGTTCCAGTACATATAGCCCAGCTGGCTGCCAAGCTGCGTATAGCCGTCAAAGGCAAAGCGGGCGTTCCGGGCGGCCGCGTTGGCAACCGCCTGCTCCTCGGTGATATCCGTCAGGCCCTCGCCGCCCAGGACGGAGGCATCCAGGCCGCTCCAGTGCGCCTTGGAGGTATCGTGGGCGACGATATCCTGATACCAATGCTTGGGCGCGAACATCCACTTGTTGTCAATGGCGATGTTTTGAAGAATCAGGGGCTTCGGGCTGTACAGCTTGATCTGGAAGGTGCAGTCGTCCAGAACCGTCACGATGGCGGGCTTGGACAGGCCGTCGGCGGGGTCCGTGGTTTTGTACCAGTTGTAGTAATTGCCGTTGTAGGACTTGGTGACCTTGCCGGTTTCGTCCACATCGGAAACCAGCATGTAATTGTAGTAGTATGCGCAGTCGTTCGCGGTGAAGGGCTCGCCGTCGGACCATTTCATACCTTCGCGCAGGTAAATGGTATAGGTCAGGCCGTCTTCGCTGACGTCGTAGCCCTTGGCGACATTGGGGGCGACGCCGCCGTCCTCCGTCAGGCGGAACAGCGGTTCCTCGCAGAAGGGACCGTAATCCCACTCTCCCGTGTGGCTGCGCCGCAGGGTTCCGCCGTACTGGGGGGCCTCCGGCGTTTTATCGCTCTCCACCATGACGTCGCCCTCCACGGGCAGACGCTGGCTGAGCTCCGGCAGCTTGCCGTCTGCGACCAGCGCGGCCAGCATGGGAGATTCCTTGATAATCTCTCCGCCCGTTCCGCCTGCGGCTCCTTCCGCGGGAGGGGCGGTGGAAGACTGGTCCTTGGCGCAGCCGGCCAGTGTTCCGGTTATCATAATGAGTGCGAGGGAGAGCGCCAGCAGTTTTTTCAGTTTCATTGCCATATCCTCCAATAATTTATTCTGATATCCGGCTGTCCGCCGGATACTGGCATGCGGCAGATCTGCTCCGGGACGCCGGGCTCCGCTGTCAAGTGGTGCTCTTATATGCGTCCGCAAATTTCCTGTTCCAGTTTTCCTCGATTCCGGCGCGCCATGCCAGGGCCTTTTCCCGCATCGCCGCCGCCAGCTCCGGCATCTGTTCCGCCAGATTGGTGGTTTCGCCCGGGTCAACAGACAAATCCGACAGGAACACGGGCGCCTGGGGCGGCTCGCCCTCTACCAGCTGGCCGTCCAGCACCAGCTTGTAGTCCCCCTGCCTGACGGCGGTCTGCCGCTCCATTTCCCAGTATAATTCGCCGTGGGGAGTGGGAGCGCCGCCTGTCAGGACGGGGAGAATGTCTTTTCCGTCCAGCTCGTATTCTTCGGGCTTGCCGCCGGCCAGCTTCAAAAGGGTGGGGAACACGTCCATCGCCGCGCAGGGCTCGCCGATAACCTGTCCGGCGGGAATCCCGTCCGGCCAGCAGAAGATGCCCGGGACCCGGATCCCCCCCTCGAACAGGCTGAACTTGTGCCCCTTGAGACTTCCGGGCAGGCCGCCGTAGTAGGGGTCGGCGCGGCCGTCCATCCAGTTGCGGGACTCCCGCGAGGGGCCGTTGTCGCTCTGGAAGAAAATGACGGTGTTGTCAAAAATGCCCAGCCGCTTCAGCTCGTCCGTGATTTGGCCGACACCGTCGTCCACCGCGCTGAGCATCGCGGCCATGATGCGCCGGTCGGAGGGCAGGTGGGGGAAGCGGTCCAGGTATTTCCGGGGGGCGTGCATGGGATAGTGGGGCGCGTTGTAGGCCACGTACATCAAAAACGGATGCTCCGATTCGCTCATTTCGCGGATTTTTTCAACGGCCCTGTCCGAAATCATCTCCGTGAAGTACTTGCCGTTGTCGTAAAATTCCCTCCCGTTCTCCCACAAGTCATGGGAAGGGTTGGTCTGCCCGTCCGCCATGGACCAGTAGAAAATGTGGGAATAGTAGTCAATGCAGCCGGCCATGAAGCCGTAAAAATAATCAAAGCCGTTTTGGTTTGGGCGGCTCTGCTCCTGGAGCCCCAGGTGCCACTTGCCCACCATGGCGGTATGGTAGCCAAGCTTTCGGACGGCGGAGGCAATGGTGGGCGTTTCCGGCACAAGGCCGGTGGCCTTCCGGTGCCCCGCCAGAATCGCCCGCACGCCCGCGTTCCCCGGATACCGCCCGGTCAGCAGGGAGGCGCGGGACGGGGAACACACCGGGCTGTTGGAATACCAATTGGTAAACCGGGCGCCGCACTGCGCCAGGCTGTCAATGTGGGGCGTCAAAAAATCGGAATTTCCCATACAGGATAAATCCCCATATCCCTGATCATCGGTCATGATTATAATAAAATTTGGTCTGCGGCCCATTTCAGATCATCCTCCTCGCTGGCGCGGCCGCTTCTTTGCCCGCGCCCGTTTTTCGGCTGGTAAGTTCCTTTGCCCGCCTCTGTGCGTGTCCGAGCACGCAGTGTTTAAAAAAATTACTGACTTAATTCTAGCAAGCCATCGCCGCTTTGTAAAGGAAAACTTATAAGAACCACACAATTTCTAACAAAGTGCTAAAATTTCTTTTGGGTTTTTAGTACAAATCACTTGACTTTTGCTGTGAAATGCCGTATTATGGATGCGTGCACAGGCACATATATGAAGGGAGTGCAATACTATGGCCCTTACCATTCGAGATATCGCAAAGCTGGCCGGCGTCTCCCGCGGCACCGTGGACCGGGTCCTGCATAACCGCGGGCGGGTGGATCCTGAAGTTGAACAGCGGATTAAGGCGATTGTGCATGAGTGCAACTACCAGCCCAGCCGCGCGGCTCAGCAGCTTTCCATGCGCAAGCAGAAAATTCGCATAGGCTTCCTCTCGCGCATTGACCAGAACGGCTTTTGGTCGATTGTAATCCGGAATGCCGACCGGGCGGAGCGGGAGCTTTCCGCCTACGGCATCACGGTGGAGAAACGGTATTTTGATTACCTGTCACCCGGCGCCCAGCTGGAGATGATTAATGAACTGGCTTCTCTGGAGATTTCCGCTTTGGTGATTGTGCCGCTGGACGACGCGCTTATCTGCCGCCGCCTGCGGGAACTGTCCGAGAGCGGCGTGCTGGTTGTGCTCCTGCAATCCGAGGTCACGGGCTTTGAGCCCTTCTGCTATATAGGGAGCGACTATTACGTCGGCGGCAGGACGGCCGCCGGGCTCCTGTATAATTTCACCAAGGGACACCCCGATAAGATTCTGCTGCTGAACGGAAGCCAGTATTTGTCCAGCAATTACCTCCGCCGCAATGGCTTTTTGGACGAGCTGGCCGCGTATGACGCTCCTTTTGAGCTTATTGAAAGCGGGGATATCACCAGCGACCCCGAATACGCATACCATCAGGCCCGGCGCCTCTTGGAAAACCATCCTGAAATCACGTCTGTTTATACGGTGCCGGACAGCGCGGCGTCTGTCGGCAGGGCGATTCAGGATACGCGCCGCACCGGAAACGTGATTCATATCGGCTTCGGCATGACGGACGCCACCCGGCCTTATATTCTGGACGGCTCCCTCAGCGCGATTATCGGCCACCGCGCCGAACAGCAGGGATATCTTCCGTTTTCTATCCTTCTGGATTATTTCACCAGCGGCCAGGCGCCCGAAAACCGCCGCATCCTGATGCTGAATGACATTTTTATCCGGCAGAACAGCGTGTTCTAATGATTATTTCCGCCTGCAAGGGGCGGAAGGGAAAAAGCGGGATGCACAGAGGGGACCCTGATAAAGAAGATTTCCCGGCGGAAGGCAGCCGCATGATGCAAGAGCGTCATGCGGCTGTTTCTTTTTCGTATCTGCCGTACTTCGGGGAGGCTCCGTTTTCCTGATGAACAAGCACGCCAATCCGCTGCGTTTTTGGTAAAAAGCGATTACATAATTTATACAGTCCTACCGACGCGTACTATAAAACTTGAGAGGTGTCCATTATGCCCAACACACAGCGTATGTCCCAGCCTATGGTAGACTGGTCCACCGAAATCAGCGCCCCGCAGTCCGCCGCTTCCGCCGCCGCCGGAGCGGCCGGGGCGTTCCAGTATCCTCCCGCGCCCATGCCCGCCGACGCGCCCCCGGCTTTTCAGTTCCCTCCTGACGCTGGGACGGCGGAAGCCTCCGGCGGCGCGTCCGCCCTTCCCGCCGGAACGGCCTCCCCCACCGGCCCCGCCGCACCGGAGAATCCGCCCTCCTCCGTTCCGGCGGTCCGCCCGGCCAACCGGCATCCCGCCCACAACGAGTTCGCCGGAAGCACCGGGGAGCTGAACCTCCAGCATCACCAGCCCGCCGAGATTATCGAGGCCCCAACCAGCACCGGCGAGGCTTTCGTGGGCTCTCTGAAGGCCATGCTCCTGCGGAACCGGGGGAACTTTGTGGCGGCCACCCTGCTCATCGGCACCCAGGGCACCATGGTGTGGGAGGGAATTCTCCACGAGGTGGGCAACGATTACTTCATCATTTACCAGACGGGCCGCCAGCGCTATATCCTCTGCGATATCTACGCCCTGAAATATATGGAATTCTATGACACCAGGCAGCGGGAACTCTGCGAACACCTTCTCCAGGGGAACAGCTCCAAGGGCTTTTGCTGAGCAGGAAAACAGCGGGACCTCCGACGAGGTCCCGCTGTTGAACGGTATAGGCTGTAAGCCTGAAAACTCAGCGCTTGGAGAACTGGGGCGCGCGGCGGGCGGCCTTGAGGCCGTACTTCTTGCGTTCCTTCATGCGGGGATCGCGGGTGAGAAACCCGGCCTTCTTCAGGATGGGGCGGTTGTCCTCGCTGGCCAGCAGCAGGGCCCGGGCGATGCCGTGGCGCAGGGCGCCGGCCTGGCCGGTGACGCCGCCGCCGGAGACGGTGGCCACAATGTCCATCTTGCCGGTGTTGCCGGTGGCCTCCAGGGGCTGGCGGACGACCATCTTCAAGGTTTCCAGGCCGAAGTAATCGTCAATGTCGCGGCCGTTGATGGTGATGCTCCCGGTGCCGCCGGGGAACAGGTGGACGCGGGCGACGGAGGACTTCCGGCGGCCGGTGCCGTACAGATAGGGCTTTTTAGACTGATACATACGCTTCCTCCTCCTTATTCAGCGTCCAGGGCGATGGGCTTCTGGGCCTGCTGCTTATGCTCCGCGCCGGCATAGATGTGCAGGCGCTTCAGGGAATCCTTGGCCACAGTGTTTTTGGGCATCATGCCCCGGACGGCCACCCGCATGGCGACCTCGGGCTTCTCCTGCATCAGGATGCGGTAGGGGGTCTCCTTGAGGCCGCCCACCCAGCCGGAGTGGGTGCGGTAAATCTTCTGCTCGCCCTTCTTGCCCGTAAGGACGGCTTTGCCGGCGTTGATGATGATCACGTTGTCGCCGCAGTCGGCATGGGGAGTGAAGGTGGTCTTGTTCTTGCCGCGCAGCAGATCGGCGGCCCGGACGGCGGTCTTGCCCAGGGGCTTTCCGGCGGCGTCCAGAATGTACCACTTGCGCTCAATGTTGGCCTTGTTTGCCATAAAAGTGGACATGGTCTTTCCTCCATCAATATAGTTTCCAATTGGTTGAACAAAGTAAGAACTCCTTGCGGAGCAAGCTTATTTATACCATGCCTTTCCGGCAATGTCAACAGAATTTTTAAACAGAGGCGGAAATGCTCTTAATTTCGAATGATTTCTCTCGATATCTCTAAAATGCTCTCGCCCTATTTTAAATTGCAGGGGCGCTCCGCTCCGCCGGAACCGCGCGGGAGGGGCCCGCCGCGTATTTTCGCAATTATACGTAAAGGAACCTTGACAAAATGCCCGGGCTGTGATACCGTATAGGTAAAGGAACCTTTACGCGCGGGGGGGCGGCCGCTTCCGGGCGTAAAAGAACCTTTCCACGAAAGGAGGCGGCTATGAAGAACCGCGTGGAAGAGCTTCGGAAAAGCCGGGGCCTCAAGCAGGAGGATTTCGCCCGGGCTATCCGGGTGTCCCGGCAGACCGTCAGCTCCATCGAGAACGGGCGCTACAGCCCGTCTTTGGAATTGGCCTTTGCCATTTCGGACTTTTTCGGACTCTCTATTGAGGAAATTTTTATTCATGAAAGGGGCGGTGAGCAATGAAAAAGAGCTATCTTTGGACCGGACTGGGCATGATTGTCCTGGGCCTCGGCCTCGTGGCCGCGGCCATTTTCTGGGACACGCCGCTGGACAGTCTGCTCTGCGGCTTCAGCGGCGCCTTTTTCGGGCCGGGCATCGTGCAGATCTGCAAATACGTCAAATGGACCAAGCTGGAGACCGTGGACTCCTGGCGGCGGCACGTGGAGGAGGAGCAAATCGACCTCCGTGACGAACGGAAGGAGATGCTGCGGAACAAGTCCGGGCACATCGCCTATGTCCTGGGGATGCTGCTGGCCTGCGCCGCCATAGTGGTCTTTTCCATCCTGGGGAAGCTGGGCGTTATGGAGGAAGCCGCCATCCGCCTGCTAATCCTGTTTCTGGCGGGCTACGTGCTGTTCCAGGTTTTCGCCGGAATCGTGGTTTACAAGCTGCTGGAAAAGCGGTATTAAAAACTCCATTTTACCTTCATCGGGTAATTGCTGTTTGACTATTTTGACGAGGATTCCAGAAATCGGCTTCCAGCAACATAAAAAGTAAAAGGGACGTTAAAAAAGAGCCGCCGCCCCTCTCCGGGGCGGCGGCTCAGCCGGTGGTTCTGAAATTCAGTCTGCCGCCTGCCCGCCGCTTTCCTCCTCCAGGCCCAGCAGCAGCCTCCCCTGCTGGCCCAGGTAGGGCCGAAGCTGGTCGTAGCTCAGGCGGAACACCTGCGCCCCGGCGGCGTAACAGGCCAGCTCGTAGGGGGAGAAGCCCACGGTCATGCCCTCCCCGTCAAAGCTGACGGCGTAGCTGCACCAGTCCGCCAGAATGTCCTCGTAGTCCTCCCAGAAATAGTCGCCGGGAGGCAGGTCGTTTTTCAGGGCCTCCTCCTCCGCCTGCCGCACAAGCTCCCCCGTTACATACTCCTTCAGCCGGCCGTCCTCCTCCAGGAGCTCCGCCTCGAAGAAGGTCCCGCTGTCCAGGTCAAAGTTCCAGCTTAAAAGCATGGTGTTGGGATGCGCCCCGCCGGTATAGTTGTAGTATTCCCCCGACACGCTGACCAGCCGCCCCGTCCGGTAGGCCGTGCAGGACAGCTGTTCCACAATGGGCTGGCCGCTGGCCGCCGGAGCCTGGGCCAGAATCTCCCGAATGTGGGGCGCGTCCGCCCGCCAGTCCGCGAAGCGGCGGTTAAAGGCGTCCGCCAGCTCCAGCGCTTGCTCCGCCTCCGGGGTCGCGGCCTCCGTTACCACAGCGCCGTCCTTCCCCACGGCCTGAAGCTCCGGGACGGTGTAATGGCAGTAGGCCAGGGTGTTTCCGTCCTCGTCGATGAAGGCTTCGTCATAGGTGCTGTAGTCCAGCTGCCAGGAAAGCTCCTCAGAGGGCTTGGCCGGCAGGGCGTTTTTCACATTCGCCAGCGACTCCCCGGCGCAGCCCGTCAGGGCGGACAGGACCAGAAGCAGCGCAATCATGGTGCTCATAGGGGTTCCTCCTTCGTTTAGCCCGCCTCCTCCCGGAAAATCACCGGACCCGTCCGCCACTCGTCCGGGACGGCGGCGGGCTCGGGGCAGGCCAGGGCGTAGAGGCGGCTTGCCCGGGCCTCCAGCTCAAAAAGGCGGCGGGCGGCCTCCGGCAGGCGGCGCACGGCGGCGGGCTTGCTCAGAACCGGCAGGGCGGCGGTTTTCCGCATCCCGGCCAGCAGGGCCGTCCCCCGTTGGTTGGCCGCCAGGACCCGCAGATAGGCGGGGCGCTCCGGCGGAGCGGGGGGCAGTCCCAGATAGGCCCGGAGCGCCGTCCGGCGGAGCCGGGCCAGGGGGTAGCGTTTCGTTTTCACGGCTTCCAGCAGCTCCGCCAGGGACGCGGCGGAGCCGGCGGCCCGGGCAAAGCGGCGGTACAGGCCCTCGTTTCCCAAATCCAGGGCGGCCCAGTCCGCCTCCTCCAGAAAGCGGAGCCGGGCCAGCACCGCCCGCTCGCAGTTCCAGAGCCCGGCGGGGGCCCGGCCCGCGGCCCGCTCCTCCCGGTACGCCGCCGCCATGGCGGGGGCCATGAGGGAGAGGGCCCGCTCCTCCTCTCCCCGCCGGAGCAGGGCCCGGATGGCGGAGGAGGAAACGAAGCCGCTCCCGGCGGTTTCGCTGTCATGCCCCGCCCCCCGGCGGGGGACGGCGAGGGGGCGGACGCCGCTGCCCCGGAGGGCCTTGCAGTACTCCACGCCCAGCGTGTCGTTGGGCCGGGCCAGGGCCTGGGCGTCCCCCCCGGGGAGCAGGGACTCCACGGCCCGCTGGCGGGCGGCGGGAAAGCTGTCGCCTTTTTTCAGCTCCCGGCGGAGCGCGCCGGGGAAGTCTTCGGAGCACAGGGCCTCCGCGCAGCGGAGCAGGGGCGCGGCGGAGCCGCTCTCGCTGCCGAAGACGAGATGGGTGGCCATCCCGGAGGCTTTCAAAAGCTCCGCGGCCCCGGCGGCGAAGCCCTCCGCCGAGGAAAGGGCCCAGGGAACGGGCAGCTCCAGCACCAAATCCGCCCCGCTCTCCACGGCGGCGGCGGCCCGGGCGAACTTGCCGGCTATGGCAAAGTCCCCCCGCTGGACATAGTACCCGCTCATAACGCAGATAATCCCCGTGTCCGGCCCCAGGAGGCGGCGGGCCTCCGCCATCAGGTGGACGTGGCCCATATGGAGGGGATTGTATTCTGTAATGATACCAGCGGCGGCCATAAAATTCCCCCTTGAAGTGGTGACAAAAAAGTGACAGTTTGGTAAAAAAGCGGTTGTAACTCCCGAAAAGTCTGGTATAATGGAGGTGGAGGACAGGGAAAGCGGGGCTTCCCGCCCTTCCCTGCCGCTCTATATTATATGAAATTCGGGAATCCCGCAAGGGCTTCCCCCCAAAAGAGGAGACGGTCATCATGAACATTCTGGTCATCAACGCGGGAAGTTCTTCCTTGAAGTATCAGCTTCTGGACCCGGAGAGCGGCGCTGTGCTGGCCAAGGGCCTGTGCGAGCGCATCGGCATCGACGGAAAATTCACCTACAAGGCCGAGGGGAAAAAGACCCTGGACGCCGTGGACGTTCCCATGCCCACCCATTCCGAGGCCATTCAGGCCGTGCTGGACGCGGTGGCGGACAAGGACAACGGCGTGATTTCCTCCATGAGCGAAATCGGCGCGGTGGGACACCGGGTGGTCCACGGCGGCGAGGCGTTCAACAAGTCCGTGCTGATTGACGAGGCGGTGCTCAAGGCCATTGAGGACTGCATCCCCCTGGCCCCCCTCCACAACCCCGCCAACCTGACGGGTATCCGGGCCTGCCGGAAGGTCATGCCCGGGGTGCCCATGGTGGCCGTGTTCGACACCGCCTTCCACCAGACCATGCCCCCCCGGGCGTACATGTACGCCCTGCCCTACGCCTGGTATGAGGAGGACAAGGTCCGGCGCTACGGCTTCCACGGCACCAGCCACAAGTACGTGGCGGGCCGCGCCGCCGCCATGCTGGGCAAAAAGCCGGAGGAGGTCAAGCTGGTTTCCTGCCACCTGGGCAACGGCTCCTCCATCGCCGCGGTGGACGGCGGCAAAAGCGTGGACACCTCCATGGGCTTCACGCCTTTGGCGGGCGTGCCCATGGGCACCCGGTCCGGCGACTTGGACGCGGGCATTCTCCAGTACGAGATGAACAAGCGGGGGATGAGCATCGACGAGATGCTGGACGCCCTGAACAAAAAGTCCGGCGTGGAGGGGCTGAGCTGCGTCAGCTCCGACTTCCGGGATTTGGAGAACGCCGCCGGGAAGGGCGACCAGAAGGCGGCCCTTGCCCAGAGGAAGTTTGCCTATGAGGTGAAAAAGTACGTAGGCGCTTACGCCGCCGCCATGGGCGGAGTGGACGCGGTCATCTTCACCGCCGGCGTGGGCGAGAACGACCACGTCATCCGGTCCATGGTCTGCGAGGACCTGGAATTCATGGGCGTGAAGCTGGACGAGGAGGCCAACAAGGCCCGGGGCAGGGAGACCGTCATCTCCGCCCCCGGCTCCAAGGTGAAGGTGCTGCTGATTCCCACCAACGAGGAGCTCATGATCGCCATGGACACGGCGGAGATCGTGAAGAAGTAAGAGGCGCGAAAAGGCCGGGGTGAATGTCACTCCGGCCTTTTTGCTTTGGCGGGGACCCGGGCTACAGCACGTTCCTGACGCTGAACTCCTCCATCTCCGCCAGCAGCCGCAGCTGCTCCCGGAGCTCCGCCAGCTCCGCCCGGAGCTCGCTGTCCTCCCGGCTTTCCGCGAAGGCCAGGGCGCGGCGGTACATGGCCTCCGCGCTGTCCACGGCCCCGTGGTTCGTGACAATATGGAGGTATGCCTGCCGGGCCGACCAGGCGGCATAGCCCTCCCGTATGGCGGCGGAGGCTCCGTCCCAGTCCCCCGCCTGGGCCAGGCGGTCCGCCCGCTCCAGCTGCTCCCGCCAGCGGGCGGTGTGGGAAGCCATGGCGGCGCTGTTCCAAAGGCAGAAGGACAGAATCGCCGCCAGCAGGGCGGCGGGAATCAGCAGCCCCTTTTTCATGACGCGCCCTCCTTTTTTATGCAGGTTACCCGTCCCGCCTCGTCCACGGCCAGCAAAAACGCCTCCCGATAGGAGGTCAGGCCCTCCCTCCGGAGGGCCTCCCGGAGCCAGGGCTCGTCCAGCCCCCGGGCCCGCAGGTTCCGCCGGAGGAGGCGGCCGTCGTTTACCAGAATCACCGGCAAAGTCACGTCCTCCTTCACCTCGGTCCCAAGCTCCTCCGCCGTGGGGGGCTGGCACCGGGCCCAGGGAAGGACGGAGAGGCGCCCGGAGTTTTCCAGCACGGCGTACTTGACCTCCTCCACCCCGGTGATGCCCTGGCCCCGGAGCTCCTCCAGCAGCTCGTCCAGGGTATAGCGGTTTTTCCGCATGGACTCCTGCTGAAGAACGCCCTCCCGGATGAGGACGGAGGGCGTGCCGCAGGCCAGGCGGCGGAAGCGGAGGCTGGACAGGGACAGCTGGCTCAAGAGCATGGACAGGGCCAGCAGGGTCAAAATGGGGATGACGCCCGCCAGCAGGGGGATGCCGAAGTCCTGCATGGGCACGGTGGCCAGGTCCGAAATCATCATGGTCAGCACCAGCTCGCCGGGCTCCAGCTCGCCAATCTGCCGCTTGCCCATGAGGCGGAGGCCGGTCATAATAAGGAAATAGAGGATGACGGTGCGGGAAAAGGCGGTCATCATAGGCGGTTCCTCCTATGGGGATGGTATTTTAGAAGTATCTGCCGCCGGGGGTCCGGATATTCCCGGGAGGCTTTTCAAAAAAACAGCCCCGCCTTCCGGCGGGGCCCGCTTCTGTGAAAATGCCCGAACTTCCCGGCGGGGAAGCCGGGAACGGTTGTTCGCTTTTCCGCTTGTGTTTTGCCGGCGCGCGTGCTAAAATGGGCGTATTCTGACAAACGCGCCGGAGGGCGCGGGGAGGTCCTTATGCTGCCCACCACACGATTGAAAAATCTTTACGCCGGGCCCCTGCCGCCCATGGCGCTGACGGACTACGAGTCCATGAGCAAGTTTTTGAACCAGGGGGCCCAGCGGTGCAAGGTCTCCGGGCGGAACTTCGACTTGTTCCTGGACTGGAGCATCCACGCCCTGACCATGAGCCTCACCTCCGACAGCGCCTCCCGGGTCTTTCTGCCCAAAACGAAGACGGGACCCTTCGTCCTGGACGACCTGATTCCCATTTCCGGCCTGCCCCCGGCGGGGGAAAAGCGGGTGAAGCTCAACGAGTGCGGACTCATCGCCCCGGTGTGGAACAACGGCGCGCTGGAGGCCGCACTGGAATCCCTGTATGACAGCGGCTTTGCCGGGCTGGACGTGGAGGAGCCCTTCGGCGGGGCCTATTTCCCGGAGTTCCGGCTGGCGGTGATCGACTCCCCGGCGGACGTGGACATCCCCAACGTCCTGCGGGTGTGGAGCCGGGGCAGCGTCGTGCTGCCCGTTTACCCGCTGAAGGAGCTGGAGCCGCTTCTGAACACCGATGGGGAGACGTGGTACATCCAGCACGAGGGGCTGGAGCGGGAGGAGCCCGTCCAGGAGCCCCGGATGGCGGCGCTGTACAACTGCGGCCTCCGCCGGTACTGCGGCAGAGGCTGAGCTCCTGCATTCACAGCCGCTCAACGCCGCCCGGACAAAAGGTCCTCAATTTGAACGGCGATTTCCTCCAGCTCCCGCTCCAGGGACCGCTGGACCTCCGAATCCCGGAGCCGGAGCGCCAGCAGCAGCCGCATGTTCAGGGCCCGCTGCTCCTCCCGCAGGGTGTTCAGCGTAACGCTCCGGCTTTTGAATTGGCTGTTTTCCATAGCGCCCTCCCGTCCTGGCCCAGGTTCCGCTTGCCGGATGAGCATACCATGGAAGGCTGAAAGCTTCCTGAAAAAGACCCCGTCCTCCGGATACCCGGAGGACGGGGCCTTTCGCATGTTTGTGAGGGGACGGCTCAGAGGTCCACGGCCTTGATGGCCTGCTCCTTGATGCCGTGCTTCTCGGCGTAGCCGGTGAGGATCAGGGTCAGCGCGCCGTCGCCGGTGACGTTGCAGGCGGTGCCGAAGCTGTCCTGGAGGGCGAAGATGGCCAGCATCAGGGCGGTGCCGTCGCCGTCGAAGCCCAGCACGCCGGTAATCAGGCCCAGGGAGGCCATGACCGTGCCGCCGGGGACGCCGGGGGCGCCGATGGCGAAGATGCCCAGCAGCAGGATGAAGAGGATCATGTTGCCCACGCTGGGCAGCTGGCCGTACAGCACCTTGGAGACGATCATGATGAAGAAGGTCTCGGTGAGGGCGGAGCCGCAGAGGTGGATGTTGGCGAACAGGGGGACGCCGAACTCCACCATGTCGGAGCGGAGGCTTTTGCTCTTCCGGGCGCAGTCCAGGGCCACGGCCAGGGTGGCGGCGGAGGACATGGTGCCCACGGCGGTGAGGTAGGCGGGGCCGTAGTACTTCACAACCTCGATGGCGCTGCGGCCGGAGTACACGCCGGCGAAGCCGTACAGCACGGCCATCCAGATGTAGTGGCCCGCCATGACGATGACGATGGCAAGCAGGAAGGCGGGGAACTGCTTGGTGATGGTGCCGTCATAGCTGAGGCCGCAGAAGGTCAGGGCAATGAAGAAGGGCAGGATGGGAATGACCACCTTCTTGACAACGCTCAGGACGATGTTCTGGAACTCCTGGAGGACGGCGGTGATGGTCCCGGCCTTGGTCCACACGGCGGCCAGGCCGATGAGGACGGAAAAGACCAGGGCGCTCATCACGGGCATGATCTGGGGAATATCCAGCTGGAAGGCGACGCCCGGCAGCTCCTTCAGCCCCTCCATGCTGGAGGCGATGGGGAGGAAGGGCACCAGAACGTAGCCCGCTACCATGGACATCAGGGTGGCCAGCACGGTGCTGACGTAGGCGACGATGATGGCGACCATCAGCATCCGGGTGGCGTTGGAGCCCATCTTGGTGATGGAAGGGGCGATGAAGCCGATAACGATCAGGGGCACGCAGAACATGATGAGCTGGTTCAGCACGTACTTCAGCGTCACCACAATGGTCATGACCTTCTCAGGCAGGAACAGGCCGAGGACGATGCCCACGGCGATGCCGATCAACAGCTTCAGGGGAAGGCTCATGCCCTTTTTCTCGGTGGCCATAAAGATTCCTCTCTTTCTGTGTTGAAACACACATAAATTTCGCTCCGCAGTCAGGGTCTTATTCCAGCATACGCGCGGCGGAGCCTGCGCATGCGCATGCCGGGTGGAAGCGGGTTCTTACGGCTTGGGGGGCTGGGGGGGCTGGCCGGTCATGATGCGGATGATCTCCCGGTCCGTCTCCCGCATGCCCAGGCGGCCCAGGCGGCCGATGTTGGCGATGGTGTTCTCCACGCCCTTGGACACGATGCCCTCTCCGCCGTAGAACTGCTGCTGGCTGCGGTACATGTTGTATCCCAGCAGCCCCGCGTCCACGGCGGCGGCGATTTTGGCGGCGCAGGAGGGCTTGGCCCCGTCGCAGATCATGCCGGAAATGGTGGCCAGGGCGTTGACCAGGGTGTGGGCGATCTCCTCAAAGCCGCCGCCGTTAAGCCAGGCGATGGCGGCTCCGGCGCCGCATCCGGCGCTGACCGCGCCGCAGTATGCGCTGAGCCGCCCGATGCCGGTTTTCATGTGGATGGTCAAAAGGTCGCTGAGGGTGACGGCCCGGAGGGTTTTCTCCGCGTCCGCCCCCAGGTGCCTGGCGTACTCGATGACGGGGACCGAGGCGGTGATGCCCTGGTTGCCGCTGCCGGAGACAATGATCACCGGCATCTCGCAGCCGCTCATCCGGGCGTCGGAGCCGGCGGCGGCCATGGCCCGGGCGCGGATCTTGATGTCGTCGCCGTAGTGCTCCCGGAGGACCTTGCCGATGTTGGCTCCCCAGGGATGGGCCATGCCCTCCTGGGCGATGGCGTAGTTGTAGTCAATCTGCCGCTGGACGATTTCCCGCACATCCTCCACGTCGCAGGTGTTCACGAAGTCCACGATGGCCTCCACGGACATGCAGCTGCGGTCCGTGAGGCCGGCGGCGGCATCCTGGGACACCACGGTTCCGGCCTCCAGAAGGGTCTCGCCGTTCTTCTCAATCAGGACGATGTTGGTGTGGTAGTCCGCGATGCGGAGCCGGACGGCGTCCTCCCCGGCGGTGAGGGTGATGATGATGTCAAAGACCACGTCCCCCGGCGCGGGAGCCACCCGGACCTCGTGGCTGTCCAGATAGGCCTTGATTTCCTCCTTCTGGGTGTCCGTCACCTGGGAGATGACCTCCAGGATTTTCCCCGCGTTGCCCGCCACCGCGCCGGCGGCGGCGGAAGCCTCGATGCCCTTCAGCCCGCCGGTGTTGGGAACCACGACGCTTTTGACGTTCTTGATGATGTTCCCGCTGGCTTCCACCAGGATTTTGTCCGGCAGGCGGCCCAGAACCTCCCGGGCCTTGGCCGCGCCGTAGGCGATGGCGATGGGCTCGGTGCAGCCCATGGCGGGCACCAGCTCCTCTCTCAGAATCTGGACAAAGTGGTGGTAGCGCTGATCGGATTGATTCATGCTTCTCCTCCTCCTTTCGCTTTTGGGCCCCCGCCCGAAGATCGGGTGGAGGCCCCTGCTCTTTTGCCATAAAAGCTAATATGACCATAACATTTTTTGGGAGTTTTGTCAAGGAGTTATCAATCTCCGGCCGTTATGGTACAAGCTGATTAGGCGTTGCCGTTTTTCCTCATACCCCGGGGGATTCCGCAGGGAAAAACCCGGCAGGCGGCGGGCGTTTATGAGCCGCCGGCACCTTGATTTACCCTGCTTTTCTCCGGTGCGGAAAACGCTTCAGGCACGAAAAACCGCTGAGGCCGTTGAATCTCAACGGCCTCAGCGGTTTTTCAGATGGCAGCGGGTGAAGGATTCGAATTGCTGATTGTGTGTAAATTGATGTAAAATACAGTTAATAGAATCCAGTAATTGCAATGGTTACAGCCATTTCTTGAAAAAGGCTGTAAATGGTTGTAAAAGCTGTAAGGGGTAAACGAAGGGGTAGAAATCAGGGGCCAGGGGAACACTCCCCCGGCCTTCTATGTCTGCCAATTTGTGTTGCTGAATCATGCTCCCTCCACAGCTTTCACAAGCTCCTCGATATCTGTGTGAACATAGATGTTTATTGACTCTTTCGGTGAGGCAGTTAAACTATGCCAACATTATATTTCTGGAGAACGGATTAGACCGGCTTCAAAAGATGGATTAAAAATAGATGGATATATTAAAATTGGCGAATCCGGAAAAATGAATCTTGAATATTCGACAAATTCTGCACAGGTTATAATTGGCTTTCATTTACTCAAAATGCAAGAACTCAAAATACGCCCCCAAAAATGCAAAATGTGCAATAAATATTTTTTCCCTGTTTCACGCTCCGATGAAATATACTGCCGTAATGAGTATAAAGATGGCCGCACTTGTGCAGAAGTGGCTTTTGAAATAAAGTCTAAAGAGGACCCTTTTTATACAGCCTATAGGACTGCCTACAAGACTGTGTTTGCGAGGGCTAGAAGACGGGCAACAGATAAGGAATATCGTGATGTTGTAATAGCACAATGGAGGGAAACAGCAAAAGAAAAGATGAAGGAATTTAAAGCTAATGATGATCTTGCTGGATTTAATACTTGGCTCAAAGAGAACAAGTAATTATAAACCGCCCCCCGGCGCTGACACACTAGGGGACGGCTATAGGGCAGCAGACTAGCAACGGCCTAACTGCCCTCCTATCATACCAAACGAAGGAGGAAAAATCAATGCCAAGAAAAAGCAACACCCGGGCAGCGGCGGGGGCTGGAAGTATCCGCCAGCGGCCAGACGGCACATGGGAGGCCCGCTATATTGTTGGCCACGATCCCGGAACGGGCAAGCCCATCCGAAAATCCGTGTATGCGCAAACTCAAAAGGAAGTACGCCAGCGGCTGGCCCAGGCAATCGCCGCTATTGACAGCAAGCCTCGTTTATCATATTTTTCAAGGGCACAATCAGGTGATTGCCGCTGTTTTCGGAATCCTCGCTGTCAAATTGGTCGTTGACGGCGATAAAGCGCACCCCATGGAGCGGAAAATACTTTTCGATATAGTAGCCGGTGTCAATGGTGTTCCGACCCAGACGGGAGAGGTCCTTGACCACAATGCAGTTGATCTTCCCGGCGTCCACATCGGCCAGCATCCGCTGAAAGGCTTCCCGCTCAAAGGTCCGGCCCGTGGTGCCGTTGTCGGTGTAGACCTCCACAATCTCAATGTCCGGGCACAGGGCGATATATGCCTCCATGATCTGCCGCTGTGTCTCCAATGAATCACCCTTCTTGCCGTTGAACTCCACCGACAGCCGGATATAGAGCGCCGCCCGCCAGATTTTCATTCCCGCTTTTTTCGGCTTCGCCTGAGCCGCAGCGTCTTTTCTGCTTTTCCGTGCCATTTATGCCGCCTCCTTTTCTTCCGCCGTCAGCGTGTTCAGAATTTCCCGCAGGTCAGGTGTGAGTTTCCCCAGTCGGTCCAGTCGTTTCAGCACCTTGACGTATTCAATCAGGTAACGGAAGGTAATAACCAAATCATTTTTGCCATTCACCCGAATGGACTGTACCATGGCGATCACCGCCCGCCGGTCCAGCGTGGTCATGGCGGAGAACTCTTTGAAGTGCTGGGTCCACCGCAGACGGGAACTGCTGTTGTTCGTCACCAGCTCCATTTCGTCCCGCAGACGGTCAATGGCCTCCTGCGCCTGCTCCGCCCGCTCTGTGTAGAGGTCTTTCAAGTCCTGATAGTCCTTTTTACTGATAAGATTTGCGATAAAATTCTCATACAGCGTGGCCTTGAACTGCCGGGCTTCTTCCAGCTTGACCTCGTTATCCGCAATCTGCGCCTTAAATCTGGCGATTTCCTCCTGGTTGATTTGTTCCTCGCTGATGCTGTCCAGCAACTCGTCTAGAGAGACAACGTCTGTCACATCTTGCAGCGCCTTACGAAAAACACGCTCACGCGCCGCCTCATACTCGTCATAGGCGGCAATCAATTCGTGCAGCGCCCTCTTGAGCTGTTTTTTCCTGATCCTCTTGTTCATTGCGTCCTCCTATTTTTTCCCGTAAACGCAAAAAACCGCCCTCAACTGATTGTTAGTCAGTTGAGGGCGGGCCTCGGAATATCGTTACCACTTTTCACCCAGGATACTCCGCTTGCCTCGGTTGTAATCTCTCAGGAATACACTGTGACAAACCTTATAGGTGGAAAGCTGCCACATGACGAGTTTGCCCATTTCCAATTTGACTTGGAAGAAAGGGAACAACAGATTGGTTCGGCCATCGTTCTGAAAAACCATTACCTTCTGAAATTCCGTTTTCTCTAACAGGATGCCGCCATGGGTGAACGTCTGATTAACCAAATTCGCCGCTTCATAGGGGGTCAGATCGCAGTCCTGGATGATAAGCCCGTCTCCGTACTGCCGCTCAATTCCTGGCAGATCATCTATGGGGACATTTACAACTGTAACAGCCATTATACCATCCCCCCTTGCTATAAATTTTTCTCTAAGCTCTGTTGGACGGATTGGATATGCTTTAACCACTGCCGAAGAATTTTCTCGCTGGCCCACCCCTGATACTTCCAATGCTCTGGAGACTGAACGCTTTCCAGCTCTGCCAGAAGGGGCGGCAAATCATTTCCTGTGACAATAAAGTTTTTGATGTGGTACTCAACCGGATCGTAGTTCTCACCAACATAATCATAGACAACAAATTCCCCGGTCTGATAGTAGTCATAAAGGCACTCTGCGATCAGGAGCGCCGCGTTGGTAAAGTCGTGCATAAGCGTTTCGCTGATATAGAAATCCGTGGCCTTCGATGGTGGCTTCTGCTTGTATTGTTCGATTTCCTCTTGAATGGTTTGGTTCAGAAGTGTAATAGCCTCCGACACGTTGAAAGCAGCAAAATCTACCTTCCTCAGTTGTTCCGCTACGATAGTGTCCAGCAGGTCTAAGCCATCGTCACTTTGCCTTACGGTGATGCCCCAGGCTCCCATTTTAACCTCCTTCTCCGCCTGAAAAAAATTTGTCCTTTAAGTGCAGCCTTCGTTTATCACCCCCTCCCGCAGACCCCATTTTAGGGCCGTTTTTTTGTGGAAAAAGAATAAGGACAAACCGCCAACCCGTTGCAACGCAAGGGTTTTCCGATTTGTCCTTATTATGCCATAAGGGCACACGTTTGC
>CATLJA010000008.1 GCA_949959305.1 uncultured Oscillibacter sp. | reverse complement strand
GGGATTTGCCGCCGTGTTCGCGGCGGTAAACTTGACCGCAATCCGCGCCCCCGCCGTCAGCGTGAAGCCGGTCAGCGCCACCGTCTTTGCCGCCGTGGCCGCCGCCGTGGAACAGGTCCCGAAGTGGGCGATTCCGGCGGAGCCGTCAAAGGACATGCCGTCAATCGCCCTCGCGGCGGACAGGCCGTCCGCCTCCCGCTTGAGGTAGGCAATGTTCCCCAGCAGCGCCCGTATCACCGGATTGACAATCGTCTGCGCGTTGACGGGGTCACTGTTCTGGATTTCCCGGATGTCCGCCTGGTAGACCGGCTCCTCGGGAATCTGATAATATTTCTCAGCCACTTTATTTCACCGCCTCGCTTAAAATTCATCGTCAAATTCAAACGTAAAGGCCACGCCCGGGTCCTTGCGCTTGGGGTACATGTTCTTCACCGCCGCCACGTCCCCGTCGCTGTCGATAAGCGCCGCCTCGCTGATGGTCTGGCCCACCAGGGCGTCCGCCGGGATGGTGACGCTGTACCGGGCCGTGGCGTCCACCGGGTACGCCACCGTCCCCACCGGATACCGCGCAATCTCCTCCGCCAGGGCCTCCTGGGTCTCCAGGGGGTCCAGCGGCTCCCCGTCCTCCCCGGCCCCGCCGCTGCCGAAAGCGATATGCGTAATCGGGGCCAGGGGCTTCGCCGCGTCGCTGGACGCCTGGCAGAGCTTGACCCTCCGCCGCCGGGTTACGGTGCTGTGCTCGTTTGTCGCCATGTCAAAGTTCCTCCTTTTTCAGATACGCGTCAAATTTATAGGTCCCGTCGAAGGACAGGCCGCCGTCCATCCCCCGCCAGTTGTCCATTGTCACCGCCCCGCTGATATGCCCCCCATGGCGGGCGCAGGGCGCGGCGAATACGGAGCGGCTGACCCGCGCGGAGGACAGGTGCGCCATACCGCCGCCCATCCGCAGCTCCGGCACGGAGACCGCCAGGGCGTGGGGCGCACGGAGCCGCACGCCGAAGGCTGGGCTTCCGCCGCTGCCGATTTGCTGGCCGAAGTCAATCGTCCCATCGTGCAGTACGCTCCCATCCCAGCGGATGGAGCGGCTCCGCAGCTCCCGGAGGCGTATGCAAAACCGCATCGCCGGAAGGCGGATACCCATAGGCACCTGGTCAAACAGAATCTCCCCGTCATAGTCCACGCTCCCGTCCCACCGGACCACCGCTTCCCGAAGGTGGGAGAAGCGCATGGACAGCATGAGGAAGCGGTAAAGGCAGACGTTCTCCTGGTATATAAATAGGATCGGTTCATGGGGAAGGATTAGATACGCCAGCTTACTGGAGCCTTCCTTTACCTTTTCAATCTCTCCCCGGATAATCGAGAAATCCTCAACCGCGCCATGACTTCCAAATCCCAAATTGACAACGAACTCCGCCCAGCGGGCCGGGTCGCGGGGGGATACCGGCTCCACCGCGCTGTGTTCATAGCCAAGGGCGGCCATGGCGTAACGGACGCCCTTGCCCGTCCCGGCCCAGCTGGCAATAATCCCCTTCATGGAGAGCCTGGTGCGGTAGCCCTCGTCCGTCTCTCCGGCCAGCCTTGGCCGCTTTTTGTCAATAACCAAGACGCTATGCTCCTGCACGGTTTCGGATAAAAATAAAAAGCCCCCGCAACCAACAAAGAGCGTCGGTTACGGGGGCTGGTAATCCTTTGAAGATAGTCGCACATCCTGCTGGCGAGGATAAGACCGGCGGTGGATTTTCATTCTATCGCGTATCACCTCCTGTCGAAATTTTGCTGTATTGTTTGGACCAAATCAGCGCAACCCCGCTTGTATCAAGGCTTTGCTGGTTTGGTGTTATTTTACCACATCCATTCCCAAGAATGCACCAGGTTGTTTCTTTCAAGTAATAAACCAAAATAAATAAGAAGTTTTTAATATCAATGTAATAAACTTGGTTATTGGGGATAATTGTGGTAAGATAAGTCAAAAGGTGGTGAACACAATGCAAAAAGTCACATTAAAAAAGCGCGATCTCTACCTAAAGCGGATGATCGCGTTTCAAGACATTGAGATGATCAAGGTCATCACCGGGATTCGGCGCTGCGGTAAGTCCAGTCTCATGAAATTGACGGCCCAGCATTTGCGCGAAAACGGCATTACTCAGGAACAAATCCTGGAAATGAACTTTGAGTCCATGCGTTTTCCGGACATGGATGCCAGAGGTTTTTACGAATATGTGAGAGCCCGCATTCTATTGGATAAACGGATGTATCTGTTCTTTGACGAGGTGCAGAGAATCTCTGGATGGGAAAACGCGGTCAACTCTTTCCGAGTGGATTTTAACTGCGACATCTATATCACAGGTTCCAATGCTTATCTGCTTTCTTCCGAGTTGTCCACCTATCTTTCTGGCCGGTATGTTGAGATCAAGGTGCTCCCCCTTTCTTTCAAAGAGTTTTTGGATTTCCATGGGTACACTGTGACAGAGAAAAAATCACCTACTGGCGCATTGAAGCGGCGGATCACTGACCAGGACGGTGATATTTACGATGAAAGAGAATTGTTCAACGAATATGCTAGGTTCGGTGGTATGCCTATGCTGGCGGATGTGGGACTGGAAATTGACCGCGTAACAGCGGCGCTGGACGGTGTGTACTCTGCCGCTGTCGTCAATGATATTCTGGAGCGAGAAAAGCGGAAAGGCCGCAGGACCATCACTGACCCCATCCTGCTCCGAAAGATCATTATGTTTTTGGCGGATAACATTGGCAACAATATGTCCGCGACCTCCATCGGCAACACGCTGGTCAAGGAAGGCCTTTTAGAAGAAAAAGGCCGCAGGAAACCTGCGGTTCATACCATTCAGAGCTATATTGAGGCATTGCTGGAAGTGTATATCTTCTACGAGATTAAGCGGTTCGATATCAAGGGTAAAGAGTATCTGCGAAC
The DNA here is from genome assembly GCA_949959305.1 of uncultured Oscillibacter sp. Lineage (GTDB taxonomy): Bacteria > Bacillota > Clostridia > Oscillospirales > Oscillospiraceae > Oscillibacter. The sequence goes on along the minus strand of CATLJA010000008.1, from coordinate 42,085 downwards.
ACTGGGAAAATACTATATCGTGGATATGGGCTTGCGGAATTACCTGCTGGGCTATCGAGATGGGGACAGCGGGCACATTCTGGAGAATATCGTCTATTTTGAACTGTTGCGGCAAGGATATGATGTAGCTATAGGGAAGATCGACAACCAGGAAGTGGACTTTATCGCCACAAAGGTGGATGAGAAGAAATATATCCAAGTGACGGAAAATATGAATGCACCAGAAACTCGGGAGCGGGAACTGGCTCCATTGCGGAGAATTCGGGATAGCTATGAAAAGATCGTAATCGCGCTGGATTGTGACTTGACGCAGACACAGGATGGGATAAAAGTTATAAAAGCGATAGATTTTCTTATGCAATCCTTGTGATGATATTTGCAGTTATGAGGATATTGCAAAATTTGTGGAAGCTCTGAAAAAACTACTCAACTAAAAACCGATGAATGGCCGCTTATCCTAAAATTTCCCACCATTTACAATAAGTGCGGCGATACCAAAAATATCCAATGCCCGGACAAGCCCTTGCGCTGCAAGGCTTTCCGGGCATCGTTTACATTAAGCGCGGCGGGACACATAGCTCCGGGAGATGCCGAAGGAGGAGGCGATCTCCCGCTGGGTCAGGGGCACGGTGCCTCCCAGACCGTAGCGCAGGCGGACGATCTCCGCCTCCCGGGCGGAGAGCCGCTCCCGGATAAGACGGTGGAGCCGCAGGGCGTTATCCCGGTCGTGAAGGTCCTCCAGCATAGTGTCATCTACCCCCACGACGTCCATGAGCTGGAGGGCGTTGCCGTCTTTATCGCTGTCGATGGAGTCGGAGAGGGAGACCTCCCCCTGGAGCTTTTTCTGGCTGCGGAAGTACATGAGGATTTCGTTTTCGATGCACCGGGCGGCGTAGGTGGCAAGGCGGGCCCCCTTGGCGGGGTCGAAGCTGGAGATGCCTTTAATCAATCCGATGGTGCCAATGGAAATCAAGTCCTCCTGGTCGGCGCTTTGGGTGTAATATTTTTTAATAATATGCGCCACCAGCCTTAGGTTCCGTTCAATCAGCACCTGCCTTGCCTCCGGGTCCCCTCCGGCGTACTTCTCCAGCCAATCCCGCTCCTCGGCGGCGGACAGGGGCTTGGGGAAGGAACCGCCGCCGGAGAGGCGCAGGGAGAACAGCAGCGTGTTGGCGAACAGCAGCAGCGCGGCAGACAGCATAAGACCTCCTCGCCGGAGCGCAAGGCTCCGGCTGCCGCTTTCCCGGCTGGCGGCGGACCGAATTGTGAGGCGGAGCGCCTCCCCCTTAGCCTATGAAAACCGGGGAAGTCCCTATGCGGCCTTTGCGTTTGCCCTGCGGATGTGGTATACTGCCCCCAAAGCGCGAAGGGAGGACGGCGGCATGCCCTGGACAGTCTATATTCTCCGCTGCGGGGACGGGAGCCTTTACACCGGCTGCACCAACGATTTGCCCCGGCGGCTGAAGGCCCACCAAAGCGGCAGGGGGGCCAAGTACACCCGAAGCCGTCCGCCAGTGGCCCTGGTTTACCGGGAGGAGGTCCCGGACAAGTCCGCCGCCCTCCGGCGGGAGGCGGCCGTCAAGCGCCTGGAGCGCCGGGAGAAGCTGGCGCTCATAGAAGAAGCGGGAAGGTCCCAGGGAGATTCGGCCGCTGAGGGTGCCGTACCGCCGCCGCATTAAATTGCGCGGAAAGGCCCCGGGGCTGCCTGTTCCCCGGGGCCTTTCCCTATTCTAAAAGAGGTGTCTCTGGAGAGCGGGATTCAGGGAGTCCGCCCGTGGCAGCCGCCGCAGCTGCCGCAGTCGCCGTTACAGTGCCCGCCGGACTTGCGGGAGTTCCACAAAGAGCGGATTGCGAGGCCCACAACGACTGCCAGTGCCAGCAGTGCGACGCCATTGCCGATAAACGCGTTCATCACAGCCTCCTTAACTCCGCATGGCGGCCAGGGAGGGCTGGCGGCGGGACTGCGCCTCCCCCTGATAGCCCTTGCGGAACAGCAGGTAGAGGATGCCGGCCAATAGGATTACCGCCGCGATGGTGCCGATTCCGAAGGCCGCCTCGCCGGTGGCCAGCCCACCCAGCTGGAACACAATCAGGGAGGCCGCATAGGCGAAGGCGCACATATAGCCGATGGCCGCCGCCGTCCATTTGGCGTTATTCATCTCCCGCTTGATGGCGCCCATAGCGGCAAAGCAGGGGGCGCAGAGCAGGTTGAAAATCATGAAGCTGTAGGCGGCCATAGCGCCGAAGTCCGCGCCGATGGCGGCATAGATGCCGCTGGCGTCGTCCATCAGGTCCGCCTCCCCGGCGTACTGGTACAGCACGCCGAAGGTGTTGACGACCTCCTCCTTGGCGATCAGGCCGGTGACGGTAGCCACAGTGGCCTTCCACGCCATGTCGCCCACCCAGCCGATGGGGGCGAATATCCAGGCCGCGGCGCTGCCGATGGAGGCCAGCAGCGAGGCGTTGTTGTCCTCCACAGCGCCGAACCCGGCTTCCGTGAAGCCGTAGCCCTGGAGGAACCAAAGCACGATGGAGCTCAGCAGGATGATGGTCCCCGCCCGCTTGATGAAGCTCCAGCCCCGCTCCCAGGTGGCCCGGAACACATTGCCCCAGGCGGGAACATGGTAGGCGGGGAGCTCCATGACGAAGGGAGCTGGCTCGCCCGCGAACGCCTTGAATTTCTTCAGCATAATACCGGAAATAACCACGGCGGCAATGCCGATGAAGAAGGCGGAGGTGGCGACCCAGGGAGACCCGCCGAACACCGCGCCCGCGAACAGGCCGATAATGGGCATCTTGGCCCCGCAGGGAATGAACCCGGTGGTCATGATGGTCATTTTCCGGTCCCGGTCCTGCTCAATGGTCCGGGAGGCCATGATGCCGGGCACGCCGCAGCCCGTGGCCACCAGCATGGGGATGAAGCTCTTGCCGGAGAGGCCGAAGCGGCGGAAAATCCGGTCCATGATGAAGGCCACCCGGGCCATGTAGCCCACGTCCTCCAGTATGGCCAGCAGGAAGAACAGCACAAGCATCTGGGGCACAAAGCCCAGCACCGCGCCCACGCCGGCCACGATGCCGTCCTGGATGAGGCCGTAGAGCCAGCCTTCTTCGGCCACGTGCAGCGCGCCGAGAATGCCGTCAAACAGGCCCGGGACCCACTCGCCGAAGAGCACGTCGTTGGCCCAGTCGGTGCCCATGGTGCCGATGGAGATGGCCCAGCCGCCCATGGCGACGGCGTAGATGCAGAACATAATCACCGCGAAAATCGGCAGGGCCAGAATCCGGTTGGTGACAATCCGGTCAATTTTGTCGGAAGCGGAGAGGCTGCGGCCCGCCGTCTTTTTCCGCACGGCCCGGTCCGCCACGCGGCTGATGTAGGCGTAGCGCTGGTTGGTGACGATGCTCTCCGCGTCGTCGTCCAGCTCCCTTTCGCAGTCGGCAATGTGCTCTTCCAGGTGGGAGAGCAGCTCCCCGTCCAGGGCCAGCTCCTCCAGGACCTTCCCGTCCCGCTCGAAAATCTTGATGGCGTACCAGCGGAGGTAGCGTCCGTCCACCCTGCCCTGGATGGATTCCTCAATGTGGGCCAGGGCGTGCTCCACGCTGCCGGTGAACACATGGGGCAGTTCCCCGGCCTGATGGCGCTGGGCCAGGGCCGCGGCCTTCCCGGCGGCCTCCATGCCCCCCTCGCCCTTCAGGGCGCTCATCTCCACCACCTCGCAGCCCAGAGCCTGGCCCAGCCTGGCAAGGTCGATGGCGCCGCCGTTTTTCCGCACCAGGTCAATCATGTTCACCGCCACCACCACGGGCAGGCCCAGCTCAATAAGCTGAGTGGTGAGGTAGAGGTTCCGCTCAATGTTGGTGCCGTCCACAATGTTCAAAATCGCGTCGGGATGCTCGTTCACCAGATAGCTCCGGGCAACTACTTCCTCCAGGGTGTAGGGGGAGAGGGAGTAGATGCCGGGCAGGTCCTGAATGACCACGTCCTTTTGTCCCTTGAGGCGGCCCTCCTTCTTTTCCACGGTGACGCCGGGCCAGTTGCCCACATATTGATTGGATCCGGTAAGCTGGTTGAACAGGGTGGTTTTGCCGCAGTTTGGATTGCCCGCCAGGGCAATTTTGATGTCCATGACGCTGTTTCTCCCTTCTTGATGGTTATTTTAGACTAACTCCGGGTCTTAAAAATAGAGGCCGGGCTATACGACCTCGATCATTTCAGCGTCGGCCTTCCGCAGGCTGAGCTCATAGCCCCGGACGTTCAGCTCCATGGGGTCCCCCAGCGGAGCCACCTTGCGCACGAAGATTTCCACGCCCCTGGTGATGCCCATATCCATAATGCGGCGCTTTACGGGGCCCTCCCCGTGGAGCTTCGCCACGGTGGCGGTCTCGCCGACCCTGGCGTCTTTCAGCGTTTTCATACGGCTTCCTCCCTCAAATCATAATGCGGTTCGCCAGTCCCCGGTCCAGGGCCACCCGGCTGTCCTTCACCTGCAAAATCAGGTTTCCAGCGATTTCATTGACCACCGTCACATCGCTGTCCACCACAAATCCCAGCTCCGCCAGGTGCTGGCGCACCTCGTCCTTCCCGGTGATTTTGCGGATGGTAACGGTCTCTCCGGTTTTCGCCATAGATAGCGGCATCATGGCAAACCTCCTCCCAGTGGATAATAAAGCGGTTAGTTTTCTCTAACACCCTCTACGGTCTCGTAGTTTAGCATGACTAACTCCGCCTGTCAAGAGGTTTTTAGAAAAAAATTAAATTTTTTCCTGCGGGCCGGAGCTTCGGGCGGCGGGAGGAGGAAGGGGGGGATTGTGGACGGATTCAGCGGCGGTTTCGGGTGATTTTTTAATAAAGTATAAATTCCGCTTACATATTCTTGCAAAACAGAAAAGAGTTTACTATACTGTTGTGTACAATTTGCCGGTGGAAGCGGAAACGCACCGGGCCGGAGGGGGAGCGCGTTATGAAGGTATTGGTTTTATCCGACTCCCACGGGAATATCGCCAATATGATTCAGGCCGTGGAGCGGGAGGAGCCCCGGATAATCTATCACCTGGGAGACTGCTGGCGGGACGGGGAACGGCTGCACAGCCGCTTCCCGGAGCTTCCCATGGAGCAGGTATGCGGCAACTGCGACTATTTCCGGGGCTCCCGGGAGGCGGAGAAGCTGGTGTGCCTGGGCGGCAAGCGGGTGCTGCTGTGCCATGGGCACACCTACGGCGTGAAGCAGTCCCTGCTGGCGGCAGGACTGGCGGCGGAGGAGAAGAACTTGGACCTCTTTTTGTTCGGGCATACCCACAAGCCCCTGGTGGACATGCGGGGAAAGACGCTGTTTCTGAACCCCGGCAGCATCGGGGACTACGCCCGGCCTGCTTATGGCGTTGTGACGCTGGAGAACGGGAAGCTGGACGCGCGGACGGCGCTTCTGCGGGGCTGATTCGCAAGACCGCTGGATAAACCGTTTATAAAAGACCATATTGACAAAGGAGTGGGAAAGGGTGAGGCGCTGCATTGCCTGAGCCGGAATCGTCCAAACTAGGGCCTGTTCACACAAGCCCCAGCGTCAAAACAAAAAAGGAGGAGATTCCATGACGATTCCGGCTCCAACGAAGCTGTACCCCAGATCGGGGGACAGCCAGACCATTTATTTGAAAAACGCCGTCCAAAGTCCCGGAATTGAGATTGGCGACTTTACAGTTTACAACGATTTTGTCAACGACCCCCGGGACTTCCAGCGGAACAACGTGCTCTACCACTACCCCGTCAACGGCGATAAGCTGGTGATTGGAAAATTCTGCTCCATCGCCTGCGGGGCGCGTTTTTTGATGAACAGCGCCAACCACGCCCTGGGCTCCCTGTCCACCTATGTGTTTCCCATTTTTTACGAGGAGTGGGACCACGGGATGAAGGTGACGGAGGCTTGGAACAACCGGGGGGATATCGTAGTCGGGAACGATGTGTGGATTGGCTATGAGGCGGTGATTTTGTCCGGCGTGACCATCGGGGACGGGGCCGTCGTGGCCGCCCGGTCCGTGGTGACGAAGGACGTGCCGCCCTATACCATTGTGGGCGGCGTTCCGGCAAGGCCCATCCGGCGGCGGTTTGACCGGGAGACCACCGGCGCGCTTTTGGAGCTCCGGTGGTGGGACTGGCCGCCGGAAAAGCTGGCAAAGAGCCTGCAAGCCATTCAGCACGGAGACCTGGAAGCCCTGCGGCGGACGGTCTGAGGAAAGAAAGCAAAAAATGGGAAGCCCCCGCTGCGGCAGTCACAGCGGGGGGCTTTTTCCTTATGCTTCACCGTCGGGCCGGATGCGGATATTCTCCAGAAAATCCGTAAAAGAGTCCGCGGCCAGGCAGTCCTCCGGGTGGTCCAGATACTCGTCGTCGTCTTCGTGGAAGATATAGTAAACTTTTTCGTTCCTGCCGTCGGCCTGGATATAGTAAAAATCGCCTCCCGCGTCCGAACAGAACGGGACCAGGGTATTCGGAAGAAACCCGTCCATCTGCTGCCACTCCAAAAGGGTGTTCAGGGTCAAATAGCAGTCCGCGAAGGCCCGGGCAATGGGGTGAAAGGCTGTCAAGGGCAGCCCGTCTTGAAGAACAAAGTTCTTGCCGCTTTTCATGCGGCCGCCATTCTGCCGCCGGTAGAACGCCTTCATGTCCTCTGGCAGGACCACGCCATACGCCGCCTCAAGGGCGGCGAACTCCTCCTCGGAAACGCAGGGTTCCTGATGCGGCTCTAAAAATTCCTCCGGCATTTTCATGGGCGCTTTACATAACCTCATAATCCACCGCCGCCCGGGCCTCCCGGATGGACTTGCACAGGGCGGAAACCGCCTGGTGCCGGGGGTCGTTCTTATAAGCTTCCAGGTCCTCAAAGGTCCGGAATTCGCTGATGAGCGCGGCGTCGTATTCTCCGCCGTTCACATTCCGGCCCACCTCGCTGCTCACCAGTCCGGGAATCACCCCCTGGAGCGCCCGGAGATTGCAGAGAAACCGTTCCTGCTCTTTTTCCGTCCCGGGACGGAACTTCCACATAACGATGTGGCGAATCATCGGCTCACTTCCTCCTCTTCCGGTTGTATGCCTCGATGCCCAGGCCCAGCAGCTCGATGGCCCGGGTCAGCTCCTCCGGCTTTGTGACGTAGGCGATGCGGATTTCGTTCCGGCCCTTGCCGGGGGTGGCGTAGAAGCCCTCGCCGGGGGCGTACATGACGGTCTCGCCCCGGTCCTCGAATTCCTGGAGAAGGAAGTACTGGAGCTTCTCCGCGTCGTCCACCGGCAGGGTGGCCATGACGTAGAACGCGCCCTCCGGGGAGCTGTGGGTGACGCCGGGGAGTTTGGACAGGGCGGCCACCAGCGCGTCCTTCCGCCGGCCGTACTCATCCCGGACGGAGCGGAGGTAATCCGGCGTCATGTGGCGGTACAGGGCGGCGGCGCCGGCCTGGTCCAGGGTGGCGGCGCAGAGGCGGCCCTGGCAGATCTTCATGGCCAGCTCCATAAAGTGCCGGTTCCGGGAGATCAGCGCGCCCACCCGGGCGCCGCAGGAGGAGAAGCGCTTGGAGATGGAGTCGGTGACGATGACGTGCTCCGCCCCGTCCTCGAACTCCAGCAGGGAGCTGAGCTTCTTCCCGGAGTAGATGATCTCCCGGTAAACCTCGTCGCTGACGAGGAAGAGGCCGTGCTCCCTGCAAATATCCAGCAGGAGGCGCTGCTCCTCATGGGTGAGGACCGCGCCGGTGGGGTTGCCGGGGTTGGTGATCATGACAGCCTTGGTGCGCCCGGTAATCAGAGGCTCGATTTTCTCCCGGCGGGCGAAGCGGTAGCCCTCCTCCGCCGAGGTGGGAATGGGGACGATTTTTCCGCCGGCAACGCCGATGAAGGTGCCGTAGTTGGGGTAAAAGGGCTCGGGAATCAGGACCTCGTCCCCGTCGTCCAGGATGCAGGCGGCGGTGAGCTGGAGAGCCTCGCTGCCGCCGAAGGTGGCCAAAATATCGTCCGGGGACAGGGAAACGCCGAAGCCCTGGTAATAGCCCCGCACGGCCTCCAGGTATTCGTCCACGCCTCCGGCGGGGGCGTAGGCCAGCACGGAGCTGCCGAAGCCCTTTACGGCGTCAAAGAATGCCTGGGGGGTCTCCACGTCGGGCTGCCCGATGTTCAGATGGAGGACGCGCCGCCCGGCTGCCTCCGCCGCCACCACATAGGGGTGGAATTTCCGAATGGGGGAGAGGCTGCACGCCTCGCATTTGCTGGAAAACTTCATCCTTTTCGCCTCCTTGGGGCCGTTCGGTTTCATATGAACACCCCCCCGATGGGGGAGGTGCATTTTCTTATTGTAGCATGACGGCGGATGAAGTCAAACACTTTTCCAAAAATCGGCGTTTTGCCCGATGAACCCGGAAGCGCCGCCGCCGGATGCTGGTCAAACTGCGCAAGAATCCGGGGAAATCCGCCGGAGGCGGACGCGGTCCTCCGGCGGAAAACGGCGGCGGGAGCGGGATGGAATGGGAAAAAGCTGGAAAAAGGGAAAAAAGGGTGTTGACATTTCAAAATTGCTTATTATAATAGGTGCCAGCATGATAGAGGCGCGGACGTCAAGAGTACGCCTTCCCACGATTTCAGGAGCCGGGGAGGGGGAAAGGGGCTTTCGCCGAGGTTTCGCCTGTTTCGGCCTGAGGGGAACGCGAAGCCGGGCCGCAGGATAACATCCTGCGGACTGTCACTCCGTTTGGAGTGGAGCGCTGTCGTGGATTCAACCGTTTCGTGTGTCCGGTATGAAGTCATGACGATCTGTCATGACTTCATTTTTTGTTTAGGAGAGAGCGTTATGAGAAACCTGAGAAGATGGTTCCTGCCCCTGCTGGCGGTCATGCTGCTGCTGTGCGCCGCCATGACCGTCCCCGCCCTGGCCGCCGGCGAGGACCTCACTGCGATGGCTGGATCCAAATTTATCGAGTGCCCCGACTGCGGGGCCGCCGGCATTGTCCTGTCTGAGGACCTGGAGGCCGTTGCCTGCGGGACCTGCGAGGGCGTGGGCTATGTTCATTCCCCCAGCAATTTCTACAACAGCTTCTGGGCCCTGCTGCCCCCCATCATCGCCATTGCCCTGGCCCTGATTACCAAGGAGGTCTACTCCTCGCTGTTCCTGGGCATTTTGGTGGGCGGCCTGCTGTATTCCAACTTCGCCTTTGAGGCCACCATCCTCCATGTGTTCAACGACGGCATTGTGGCCTCCGTCACCGACAGCTATAACATGGGCATCCTGATTTTCCTGGTCATCCTGGGCTCCATGGTCTGCCTGATGAACAAGGCCGGCGGCTCCGCCGCCTTCGGCCGCTGGGCCAAGGACCACATCAAGAGCCGGGTGGGCGCTCAGCTCTGCTCCGTGCTGCTGGGTGTGCTGATTTTCATTGACGACTATTTCAACTGCCTGACGGTGGGCAGCGTCATGCGGCCCATCACCGACAAGCACAACATCTCCCGGACAAAGCTTGCCTACATCATCGACGCCACCGCCGCCCCGGTGTGCATCATCGCCCCCATCAGCTCCTGGGCCGCCGCCGTGGCGGGCTTTGCCGAGGACGGCCAGGGCTTCAACCTGTTCCTGCGGGCGATTCCTTACAATTACTACGCCCTGCTGACCATCGTCATGATGGTGGGCATGATTGTCATGAAGGCGGAGTTCGGCCCCATGGCCCGGTACGAGAAAAACGCCGTTGAAAAGGGCGACCTCTTCTCCGGCTCCAACCCCTATGCCAACGCCGCCGACGAGGCCCCCGAGGGCAAGGGCGCCGTGCTGGACCTGGTCCTGCCCGTGGTGATGCTCATCATCTGCTGCGTCATCGGCATGATTTACTCCGGCGGCTTCTTCGAGGGCGAGGACTTCATCTCCGCCTTCTCCAACTCCGACGCTTCCGTGGGATTGATGCTGGGCAGCGCCTTCGCCCTGGTCTTCACGCTGGTGTATTACCTCATCCGCCGGGCCATGAGCTTTAAGGAAATGATGGGCTGCATCCCCGAGGGCTTCAAGGCCATGGTGCCCGCCATCATGATTCTGACCTTCGCCTGGAGCCTGAAGAACATGACCGACTCCCTGGGCGCAAAGTTCTTTGTGCGCGACTTCGTCCGTTCCTCCGCCTCCGGCCTCCAGATGATCCTGCCCCTGATTGTGTTCGTCATCGGCTGCCTGCTGGCCTTTGCCACCGGCACCTCCTGGGGCACCTTCGGCATCCTGATTCCCATTGTGCAAAACGTGTTCTCCATGGACAACCCCATGGCCATCGTCTGCATCTCCGCCTGCATGGCGGGCGCCGTCTGCGGCGATCACTGCTCCCCCATCTCCGACACCACCATCATGGCCTCCGCCGGCGCCCAGTGCGACCACGTGAACCATGTCTCCACCCAGCTTCCCTATGCCGTCACCTGCGCGGTGGTCTCCGGCGTGACCTATCTCATCGCGGGCATTCTGGTAAGCGTGGGCGCGCCCGGCCTCCTGGGCCTGCCCATCGGCATTGCGCTGATGCTGGGAGCGCTGTTTGTGATTCGCTCCAAGAATCCCAGTCTTTCCTGAGTTCCCCGTCCTGAAACCAGGTGAACCGCCCGGGCGTCTGCCCGGGCGGTTTTTTGCTTGACATTTCCTCCCGTCTGTATTATTATATTATTGCGCTATTTAAATAATACAATAGAAGGACGGAATTTCGATGGAGCTTATAAAGACGCGGGGCCTCAGCGCCTCGGGGCTGAAATGGACCGCCTTGGTTTTGATGGTCCTGGACCACGTTCACTATTTCTTCGGCTATACGGGCCGGGTCCCGGAGTGGTTCAGCATGGCGGGACGGCTGGCCGCGCCGCTGTTCCTGTTCTGCCTGGCGGAGGGATTTACCCACACCCATGACCGGAAGAAATACTTTGCGAAGGTATACGCAGTCCATCTGCTGATGTCCGGCCTGCTGCTGATGATGATGTGCGGCCTTCTCCCGGTCCGGCCCGACGGATTTTACCCCCTGAACGGCATGATGACCTCCTTTTCCATTTTGATGGTGGTCTTTCAGGGGATGGACTGGCTGGAGGAGAAACGCTGGGGCCCGGGCCTCGCGGCGGTGGTCCTGCCGCTGGCGTGGCCGCTTTTGGCGGGGACGCTCATGGGGATGATCCCCTCCCTGCAAATGCCCTTATTTGTTCTGGGCTATACCCTCCTGCCCATGTGGAACAGCAGCCCGGACGCCAGCATTTCCGTCATTCTCACGGGCATTCTCCTGTACGCCTTCCGGCGGAACCGGAGGGCGCAGGCCGGGGCCTTCGCGGCGGGGACTATGGCGCTTTCCTTCCTTCTTCCCCTGTGGATGCTCTCCCAGTCGCCGGAGTTCCACTGGACGCAGATGTTCACCGTGGCCTATGAGTGGTACGGAGTCCTTGCGGCGGCGCTGATGCTGTGTTACAATGGAGTGCGGGGACGGGGGCCGAAGACCTTCTTCTACGTGTTTTACCCCGCCCATGTGTATGTGCTGTACGCTTTGTCCTGGCTGCCCTTCCTGCCGGGGGCGGCTTTATGAACGGAGGAGGACGTTATGAAAAAACATATGGGAATCTCTTTGCTGGTTCTGTTTCCGGTTCTGTTTATCATGGTCCCCCTGCTGCTTTACGCGGTTTTGCGGATGGGCTGGCCTCCGGTCATCGGAAACGCGGCCGCCGCCCGCGCCATGCGGAATTACGCCGCCCAGGCCCATCCGGAGTGGGAGGCCAAAAGCGCCTGGGCCGGGTACAACCTGGTAAATGATGATTACGGTTTGGACTTTACCTATGGAGAGCTCCATTATGACCGGGACAACGGCCTCTGGCTGGTGCGGGACGAACGGCGGGAGGACGCCCTCCGGTCGGAGCTGGGAATCGGCTGGCGGCTGAAGGAGGGAGGGGAACTCCCCGGCTATGTTCTCTGGAATGCCGGCTGGAGGCCGGGGGACGCGGAGATGCCTTATATCAGCCTCCGCGTGGACTGCTCCAGCAGACAGGGCGACCCCATCCCCACGGAGGAGGCCATGCGGGAGATTATGGCGGACCACGCCCTGGAGGTCTATGGCCGGGTGGCCCCGGCGGCGGCGGTGGACCGCTTATCCGTCCACTACAGCCACCACGCGGTGAACGCGGAGCATGGAGGAACGGAGTGGAACATCATTACGGTAGACCTGCCGGAGGGGACGGCCCTGACCCGGGAGCAGATTCTCTCCGCGCCCCTGACCGTGCGGTAACAGGAGAAAGGAACACACGATGAAAGCCATTTTTGAAAATCTGCTGGAGCGGGGAGAGGACGCCGTGCTGGTGACGGTGGCCTCCGCCCAAGGCTCCACCCCCCGGGGAGCCGGCTCCCAGCTGCTGGCCGGGCGGTCCGGCTTCATTGCCGGGACCATCGGCGGCGGACCGGGGGAGGCCCAGGCTTTGGCCCTGGCGGCGGAACTGCTGGAGAAAGGGCAGTCCGCCGTCCGCCGCCTGGAGCTCCGCCACGGCGGGGAGCTGGACTCCGTCTGCGGCGGGGAGCAGACGGCGCTGTTCCAGTTCATTCCCCGGGACAGCGAAACCTGGAAGGCCCTGGCCCGGGAGGTCCTGGCGCGGCTGGAGGCCCGCCGGGGCGGCCGGCTGGTCCTGAGGGCCGGAGAGACCCCCGTTTTGCTGGACGAAGGGCCGGAGGGCACCGCCTGGGACGGGGAACGGCTGATTCTGCCCCTGCCCAGGGGGGAGCGGGTGGTGGTCTTCGGCGGCGGGCACTGCGCCCTGGCCCTGGTTCCGGTGCTGCGGAGCGTGGGCTTCCGGGTGGCCGTGTTCGACGACCGCCCGGAATTTGCCAGTGCGGAGCGCTTCCCTGAGGCGGAGACGGTGGCCTGCCACGCCTACACGGACATCGCCGCCGGGCTGGAGCTGACGGAGGAGGACTACGCCGTGGTCATGACCAGCGGGCACCGCCATGACTTTGAGGTGGAGGAGCAGCTGCTCCGGCGGACCCTGCGCTATGTGGGGGTCATGGGTTCCCGGACGAAAACCGCCTATGTGAACGGAAAGCTCCGGGAGGCGGGCGTCCCGGAGGAGGCCATCCGGCGGGTGCACACCCCCATTGGCACCGCCATCAAGGCCGTAACGCCGGAGGAAATCGCCGTCAGCATCACCGGGGAGCTGATTTATGAGCGGGCCCTGCGGCGGGAGGCGGAGGGGACGGGGGAGCACGTGTGCCCGTCCCATTTATAGCGGACATGGAAAAAGCGCTTCCGCCGGAGCTCCGGCGGAAGCGCTTTGGAGTGTCAAAAGCCCCGGGGGCCCCTCAGCCCTCCTTTTCCATCATAATCTCCAAAATGGTCCGGTCCGTCTCCACCATGCCCGGCGCGCTGATCCGGCCCATGTTCCGGATTGCCTGCTCCGGCGTCGCGCCGCAGATGCCGTCGCGGGACTGGAGGACCACGCCGTCCATGGCGAGATAGGCGCACATCAGCGCCGCGTTGGCGGCGGTGGCCAGCTTCAGGGCACAGCCGGTTTTTCCGCCGTCGCAGACCATGCCGGTGAGGTCGCCGCTCATGTTGATGATGGTCCCGCCAATCTGATCGTCGGAGCCCCCCATCAGCCAGACCATGGCGGCGGAGGCGGCGGTGGCGGCGGACACCCCGCAGCCGCAGGTGGCGGACAGCTTCCCGGTAAAGAGCTTGATGTAGACGTTCAGGGTGTGGGAAAGGGCCAGGGCCTTCACCAGCCGCTCCTGGGACGCGCCCAGGCTCCGGGCCATCTCCGCCACGGGGATTACGGCGGTCAGGCCGTGGTTCCCGCTGCCCGCGCTGCTCATAACCGCGTAGGGGCAGCCGCTCATGCGCCCCTCGGCGCTGGCGGCCACCCGGGTCATAATCCGGGTGAACAGGCTGTCGCCCATGTCTCCGGAGGCCATCCGCCGTTTCAGCGCCCCGGCGATGCCGATGCCGGGGTCGTGCTCCAGCCCGTAGTCCGCCAGTCCCTCGTTCAGCTCCACGCCCTCCAGCATGAAGGCAAGCTCCTCCTGGGAGCACTGCTCCACAACGGCGCGGATTTCCGCCACCGTCATGGCCTTCAGTCCCTCGTGAAGGCCGTCTCCGCCGGAGGGGGACCAGGGCTTCTCCATAAGGACCTGGCCGTTTCGCTCCACAAGGACGATGTTGGAATGGGTGCCCCGGATTTCGCTGGCCCCGGTTCCATTGGAGGTGAGCACCTCCGCCCGGGCGTAAAGCTGGCTTTCGCCGGGCTTGATGGACACGGAGGAGAGGCCGCCCTCCGCCAGCCGGACGGCCTGGGCGGAGATTTCCCCGTTCAAATCCTCCAGCAGGCGGAGGCCCTTTTCCGGGTTCGCCAGGCCGGCCCCCAGGGCGGCGGCGTATTTCAGCCCCACCCGGGGGAAGCCGGGAATCCCCACGCTCATGCCGTTCTTGTAAATCCCGGGGTTAACCTCCAGCTTAACGGAGACAATTTCTCCGCCCACGGCCTGCCGGGCGGCGGCGGCGGCCAGGGCCGCGCAGACCGGCTCGGTGCAGCCCAGGGCGGGAACCACCTCCTGGCGCAGAAGGGTCAGCAGCTCGTCTTTTGTAATCATGGAAAAGCTCCTCTCTAAAATGGTTTTGCGCTTGCTCTCATATTACCATAAAAGCAAATCCCGTGCCGGATATTTTTCCGCTTCTTTCCCCGAAAACCCTTGCAAAGCGGCGGCGGCTGTGGTTAACTGGTTAAAGAAACTGGTTAAAGGGGAGATTTTATGGCGCCCAAAAAGAAGATTTCCGTCATCGCCCTGGACCCCAGGGCGGGGGAGTCCTACCGCTCCGACATTGAATCGCTGTTCGCGGACGCGGCGGAGGTTTCCGCCTTCTCCGTGCTGGACGGCAGCGCCGCCGGGGTGCTGGAGCGGGCGGACCTGTTCGTGGCCTCCACCGACGCCTACGGCTCCCCAGAGGAGCTGATGCGCCACGTTCCCATCGACAGCCAGACCATGGCGGTGGAGGTGTCCTTCCGCTGGAGCGAGCTGCGCAAGCTCAAGGAGCTGCCGGCGGGCAGCCGGGTGCTGTTCGTCAACATGACCCAGACCATGGCCCGGGAGGCCATCGCCCAGCTGGAGCAGTTCGGGATTACCCATATTCAATGGATTCCCTTTTATCCCGGCGCGGCGGAGGCGCCGGACGTTCATATCGCCGTTACCCCGGACGAGGCCCGCTACGTCCCCCCGGGGATGGAGACCGTCGTCAATCTGGGCCAGCGGGTGTGCACCTCCGGCATGATGATTGAGATAGCCCTCCGGCTGGGATTGGAGAGCCTGCTGGAGGGGGCGGCCTTTCAGCGCTACGCCCGGGAGGTGGCCACCAGCAATTACAGCTTTGACCGGATGTTCGCCCGCTCCATCCGCCTGGAGAGCCAGTTCCATATTTTAATGGAGAGCCTGGAGGACGGCGTGATTGGCGTTAACGAAAAAGGGGAGGTTTTCGCGTGCAGCAGCCGCGCCGAGGAGATGACCTGCGTCAGCGCCGCCCTGGTCCAGGGCCGGCGGTGCGGGGAGGTGTTCCCCTACATCCCCTTCGCCCAGTGCCTGCAAAGCCGCCAGACCCTGCCCGTCAAGGCCGTGAAGGTCCAGGGCGTGAATCTCAGCGTGGAGGTGGTCCCGGTCATCCGGCAGAACGCCTGCATCGGGGCCTTCGCCCTGCTCCAGCGGTTCAACGACGTGGAGGCCCGGCAGAACGACCTGCGGAGCCAGCTCTTTCATAAGGGCCACTATGCGAAGTACAGCTTCGCCGACGTCGTCGGCCAATCCGGGGCCATTCGCAGGACCAAGGAGACCCTGGCCCGCATGGCCCGCAGCGAGAGCCCCGTCCTGCTGATCGGCGAGACGGGCACCGGCAAGGAGCTGTTCGCCCACGCCGTCCACCAGGCCAGCCGCCGCTCCGAGGGGCCCTTCGTGGCCATCAATGTGGCGGCGTTCCCGGAGAACCTGCTGGAAAGCGAGCTGTTCGGCTATGAGGAGGGGGCCTTTACCGGGGCCAGGAAGGGCGGGCGGCCCGGCCTCTTTGAGCTGGCCCACCGGGGCACGCTGTTTCTGGACGAGGTGGAGGGCATGAGTCCCGCCCTCCAAATCAAGCTGCTCCGGGCCCTCCAGGAGCGGGAGGTCATGCGGGTGGGGGGAAACCGCATCATCTGCGTGGATGTCCGCGTGGTCGCCGCCACCAACGAGGCCCTGGAGCAGAAGGTCCGGGAGGGCTCCTTCCGCCGGGACCTCTATTACCGCCTCAGCACCCTGCCGGTTCTCATCCCGCCCCTGACGGAGCGGGGAGACGACATGTTTTTGCTGACGGAGCACTTCCGCCGGGAGCTGGGGGGGAGCTTCCGCCTGACGGAGCCGGTGAAGGACTTTTTCCGCCGCCACGCCTGGCCGGGAAACATCCGGGAGCTGCGGAACGCGGTGGAGTACTTCATCTATACCGGGCATGAGGACGTTGGCATGGAGGACCTGCCGCCCACGCTGTTCCTTTCCGAAGGGGCCCCGCCCCGCCCCTCCGCTTCCCCGCCTCCGGCGGAGGGCGAAGCCTCCGGCGCGTTCCGCTTCGTCCTCTCCCGGCTCTACGCCGCCTCGGAGGAGGGGGTTCCCATGGGCCGGGAAACCCTTTTGCGCCAGGCCCGGGAGGCCCATGTCCCCCTCTCCCAGCGGGAGGTCCGGGATATTCTGGCGGACATGGCGGCCCGGGGACTGGCCCGCGTCAGCCGGGGCCGGGGCGGCAGCCAGCTTACGCCCAAGGGCAGGGCCCTGTGGGAAAAGGGTCAAAGTTGAAAATTTATAACCAATTAAAATAATTTAACCAATAAACCGCCCGCCTGGAAAAGCCGTACGGCTTTTCCGGCGCAGGAATCCCCGGGACAGACACTGGCATTTTGCCAAAACCTGTCCCGGGGATTTTGTGCGCCCCGCCAATTCCGGCGGGAGTTTTGGAGGGAAGAAAGTTTTTCCTCCTGTTTGGCACGGTTTTTGCTTTAATAATCTGCCAAAGGCCGCGGACATAGAATTATTTCAGAAAGGATGCGAGACCATGCGATACGATTTTGACCAGGTGATCGACCGCAGCGGAAACCTCTCCGCCAAGTACGACGAGCGGGTCAAGAAGTTCGGCACGGACGACGTGATCCCCCTGTGGATCGCGGACATGGACTTCCGGACCGCCCAGCCCGTCATCGACGCGCTTAGGCGGCGGGCGGAGGAGGGCCTCTGGGGGTACACGGCCCGGCCCGACAGCTATTTTGAGGCCATCCGGGACTGGCAGGACCGCCGGAACGGCTGGCGCCCGGACACGGGCCTCATGAGCTTCTGCCTGGGGGTGGTCCAGACCCTCTCCGCCATGATTCAGCTCTACACCCCCCAGGGGGGCAGCGTGCTGATTCAGACCCCGGTTTACGGCGAGTTCTACGACATGGCCGAGTTCGCCGGGCGGCGGGTCATTGAGAACCCGCTGGTGGAGCGGGACGGAACGTGGACGGTGGACTGGGAGGATTTGGAGGCGAAGCTCCGGGTGGCGGACCTGTTTTTGCTGTGCAGCCCCCACAACCCCCTGGGAATCGTCTGGAGTGAGGAGGAGCTCCGCCGGATGATGGAGCTGTGCCTGAAATACCATGTGCGGGTAGTCAGCGACGAGATTCACTCCGATTTGATTTTCCACGGGAAGAAGCACATTCCCGCCGCCTCTGTGTCCCCGGAAATCGCCGCCAACGTGGTCACCGGCATTTCCGGCACCAAGACCTTCAATCTGGCGGGCCTCCAGGCCAGCGCCGTGGTGTTCCCCAGCGTCCACATGAAGGAGACCTTTGACCGCTTCTGGACGAATATGGACATCCACCGGAACAACGCCTTCTCCGTCACCGCCATGGAGACGGCCTTCCGGGAGGGGGAGGAGTGGCTGGAGCAGCTGCTGCCCTACCTCTCGGACAACTTCGACTTCGTGGTGAATTACTGCCGGCGGCACATCCCCAAAATCAAAACCTACGCCCCCGACGCGACCTACCTTATGTGGCTGGACTGCCGGGAGCTGGGCCTGAGCAACCAGGAGCTTCACGACTTCATGATTCAAAAGGCCCGGCTGGGCCTGAACGACGGCTATGCCTTCGGGAGGAGCCTGAACGGCTACATGCGGCTGAACGCCGCCTGCCCCCGCAGCGTCCTGGAGCGCTCCCTTCACCAGCTGGAGGCCGCCGTCAACAGCCTCTGAACCGGAATCCCCTCCCTGCCGGAGGCAAAAAACGAGACACCAAAGAAACGAGAAATGGAGATGTTATCATGGCTACGCAAACCGGAAAGCAATCCCTTTGGCAGCAGTATAAGACCCCCATCCTCCTTCTTGGCGGCATCGCCATCGGCTCCCTCATCGGCGTGATCTCCCCCGGGCTGGGCCAGACCCTGAAGCCCCTGGGCGATATCTTCCTGAACCTGCTCTTTACCATCGTGGTGCCCCTGGTCTTCGTGTCCATTGCCTGCGCCGTGGGCTGCATGGCGAACATGGCCCGGCTGGGAAGGATTCTGGGCGGCACCGTGGCCGTCTTCCTGAGCACGGGGGCGGTGGCCGCCGCCTGCGTGCTGGTGTGGGTGAACCTGTTCAGCCCCTCCGCCGGGACCAATATTCAATTGGCCGCCGCCGAGGTGGGGGAGGCGCAGACCGCCGCCCAGATGATTGTGGGCTCCCTGACGGTCAGCGACTTCCCGGAGCTGTGGAGCAAGTCCCACATGCTGCCCCTCATCATTTTTGCCATCATCACCGGCTTCTGCGTGGCCTCCTGCGGCGGGGAGAGCAGCCCCGTGGGGAAGCTGCTGGCCAACCTCAACGACATCATCATGAAGTTCGTGGGGGTCATCATGACCATCGCCCCCGTGGGCCTGGGCGCGTACTTCGCCAACCTCATCGGGGAATTCGGCCCCCAGCTCCTCAGCGATTACGGCCGCTCCATGGTGGTCTACTATCCCCTGTGCCTCTTGTACGTGTTGATTTTCTATCCCCTGTACGCCCTGTTCGCCGGAGGGAAAACCGGCCTCACGCGGATGCTGAAGCACATCTTCACCCCCGCCGTCACCGCCTTCGCCACGCAGAGCTCCGCCGCCACCCTGCCGGTGAACAAGGATGCCTGCGACAGCATCGGCGTGCCCAAGGACGTCAGCGATTTGGTGCTGCCCATGGGCTGCACTATGCACATGGACGGCTCCGTCCTCAGCTCCATCGTGAAAATCGCTTTCCTGTTCGGCATTTTTGACATGCCCTTTACCGGCGCGGGCACTTATGCCATGGCCATCGCCGTGGCCATCCTCAGCGCCTTCGTCCTCTCCGGCGCTCCCGGCGGCGGGCTGGTGGGAGAGATGCTGATTGTCAGCATGTTCGGCTTCCCCGCCGAGGCGTTCCCCCTCATCGCCACCCTGGGATTCCTCTTTGACCCCGCCGCCACCTGCCTCAACGCCGCCGGAGATACCATCGCCTCCATGATGGTTACCCGCCTGGTGGAGGGCAAGGGCTGGATTGACGGAAGCATGGCCTCCGGCCGGCAGAAATAAGAAGCCTTCGCGAATTTAACATATTACATTTTAAAGGAGATACCGCTATGAAAGTCACTGTGATTGGAAGCCACCTGTGCCCGGATACCCTGTACGCCCTGAACCGCCTCAGCGGGGCGAAGGCGGAGATTGAGTTCAAGAACCTCTCCGCCAGCCTGGCCGATTTGAAGGCCTACCTGGCCCTGCGGCAGGACAGCCCCGCCTATGCCGACATCCGGGAAAACGGCGGCATCGGCATCCCCTGCTTCGTCCTGGAGGACGGAAGCGCCACCCGGGATTTGGACGCGGTGCTGAAATAAGCCGCCCCGCCCCGGCAAAAATCCGAAAGCCCCCTCAAGAGCCCGGCGCGTCCGGGCCCCTGGGGGGGCTTTTTCTGGCGGCGGCTCCCGGGGGCCCGCAGGCCGGAGGGGCCTCCGGTCAGCCCGGCTCCCCCGGGGCACAGTCGCCGGGCCCGCCCAGAAGCATGTCCAGCCCGTGCCCAAGGGCGGGGAGCACCGCCTCCAGGTTCTCCCGGGCCGCCTTGGGGCTTCCGGGAAGGTTGATGATGAGGGTCCCGCCCCGGATGCCCGCGGCCGCCCGGGACAGCATGGCCCGGGGGGTGACGGCCAGGGATGCGGCCCGCATGGCCTCCGGGATGCCGGGGGCCATGCGCTCACAGACGGCGGCGGTGGCCTCCGGGGTTACGTCCCGGGGGGAGAAGCCGGTGCCGCCGGCGGTCACCACCAGGGCGGCCCGGTCCGCCAGACGGACCAGGGCGGCTTCGATGTCTGGCTGTTCGTCGGGGACGACGGCGGTTTCGGCGACCTGGTATCCCGCGTCCTCCAGCAGGGCGGATACCAGGGGGCCCGCCCCGTCGGGGCGCTGGCCCCGGAAGCTCCGGTCGCTGACGGTTAAAACGGCGGCTTTGTACATAAACGCTCCTCCTATTCCAGCAGCATCAGGTCCTCCGGGCGGACCGAAATCAAGAGGCGGGTCCGGTCCGGCAGGGCGGCCCAGGCGTCCCTGCCCAGCTCCATCCAAAGGGGCGGGGCCCCGGGGGGCGCGGCCTCCGGGCGGAGGGCGAGGCGCGTGGAGAACACGTCCTCCGCCGCTTGAAGGACTTGGCAGGGAAAGGCGTTGACCGCCCCCGCCTCCGCCGGACGGAGGTGCCCCGCCCGGATTCCCAGGGCCGCGGCCTCCTCCCGCCAGGGAGCGGCGGTCCGGAGCGTCAGCCCCCACGCCGGGACCTCCGCCAGCCCCGGAGCGGGGCCGGGGCGGACGGGGGCGAAGTTCTCGCAGCCGGAGAGCCGGGCGGCGGTGACGGTGCCGGGGTTTGCCATCAGCTCCGCCGTGCAGGCCGCCGGGGCGGACTTCCCGGCCTCCAGCACGCAGACCCGGGGACAGTTCCGGCGGACCTCCCCCCGGTCGTGGCTGACCCAGATGACGGGACCGGGAAAGCGGGCCAGAACCTCCCGGAGCTCCTGCTCCAGCTGCCATTTCAAAAAGCTGTCCAGGGCGGAAAAGGGCTCGTCCAGCAGCAGCGCCCGGGGCTCCGCCGCCAGAAGGCGGGCCAGGGCCGCCCGCTGCTGCTGGCCCCCGGAGAGCTGCCGGGGATAGAGGCCCTCCAATCCCTCCAGGCGGAGGAGGGCGAGAAGCTCCGCCGTCCGCTCCCGCCTCCGCCTTTTATCCAGGCGGCCCAGGCACACGGCGATGTTCCGCTCCACCGTCATGTGGGGAAACAGGGCGCAGCTTTGGAACAGGAAGCCTGCCCCGCGCTTTTGCGGCGGGAGGTTTACGCCCGCTTCGCTGTCAAAAAGAACCCGCCCGTCCAGCTCAATCCGGCCCCGGTCCGGCTTCTCAACCCCGGCGATGCACTTGAGGGTCATGCTTTTTCCGCAGCCGGAGGCCCCCAGCAGGGCCAGGGGCTCTCCGCTTTCTGCCGTGAAGTCCACGTCCAGATGAAAGCTTCCGCAGCGCTTTTGAATCCGGGCCGTCAGGGCCATGAGCGCCCCTCCTTCCGTTCCAGCAGGTTTACCGCCAGCAGCACCGCCGCGGAGATGCCCAGGTTCACCAGCACCCAGCGGAGGGCCAGGGCGTCCTGCCCGGTGCGCCAGAGCTGATAGACGGTGGTGGAGACGGTGGCGGTGCGGCCTGGGGTGTAGCCCGCCACCATGGAGGTGGCCCCGTACTCCCCCAGGGCCCGGGCGAAGGCCAGCACCGTCCCCGCCAGAATGCCCTGGCGGCAGACGGGCATCCGCACGCGCCAGAAAATATAGGCGTTGCCCAGGCCCAGGGTCCGGCCCGCCTGGGCCAGGGTCTCGTCAAAGGACTCAAAGGCTCCCCGGGCGGTGCGGTACATCAGGGGGAAGCTGACCACGGCGGCGGCAAAGACGCCGGACTGCCAGGTCATGGCCAGCCGGAGGCCGAAGGTTTCCAGGGCCCAGGCCCCCAGGGGCCGCCGGGGCCCCAGAGCCAGCAGGAGCAGCCAGCCCACCACCGTGGGCGGCAGCACCAGAGGCAGGGTCAAAACCACGTCCAGCGCGCCCTTTACCAGCCGGGGGGCCCGAGCGACGTAATAGGCGGAGAAAACGCCCAGGAAGAACACCAGCGCCGTGGAGACGGCGGCGGTGCGGATGGAGTTGTAAAGGGGAAACCAGTCCATGGGGCCCTCCCGTCTTCGTTATCCCAGGGGCGTGAAGCCCGCGGCCTCCAGCACGGCCCCGGCCTCCGGCGTGCGGAGGAAGTCCAAAAACGCCTGGGCCTCCTCCGGGCGCCGGCTCTCCTTCAGGGCGGCGGCGGGGTAGATGACCTGGCCGCACATGTCCGCCGTGGCGGTATCCACCACCGCGAGCCCGGCGGAGAAGGCGTCCGTGGCGTAGATAATGCCGCAGTCCACGGTTCCCTCGGACGCCTGGGTGGCGACCTCCTTGACGTTGGAGCCGTAGGTCAGAACGCCGGAGGCGGCCAGGGCCTCCTCGTCCAGGCCGCAGTACGCGAAAATCTTCCGGGTGTACTGGCCCACGGGCACGTCGCCATTGCCGACAGCCAGGAGAATGTCCCCGGCCTCCAGGGCGGCTTTCAAACCGTCAAAGCTCTGGATACCCGCCGGGTTTTCCACGGGCGCCGCCAGGGCGACTTTGTTTTCCAGCAGATTGAAGCGGGAGCTTGAGAGGACGAAGTCCAGCGCCTCCCCGGTGTCCGAGGCGGCGTCCAGCTCATCCATCTGCTTCTGCCCGGCGGAAATGAAGATGTCGCACTCCGCCCCCTCCTCGATTTGGGTCTTGAGGGTGCCGGAGGAGTCGAAGTTGAAGACCAGGGTAATATTGGGATGCTCCTTATGGTAGTTCTCCCCGATTTCCGTCAGGGCCTCCTGCAAGGAGGCGGCGGCGAATACGGTCAGCTCCGTGTTCTGGGCCTTGGGAGCGCCGCAGGCGGTGAGCAGAAGGACCAGCAGAAGGGGAAGCATTCGTTTCATGGCGGCCTCGCTTTCAAATATGCTTTGCAAAGGCGGGGATTATTTGCCGAACCCGCAGTTAGGGTATGTGCAGGCCTCGCAGCCCAGGCACAGCCCTCCCTCCCCCAGGACGGTGATATCCTCCCGCGCGATGGGAACCCCGGCGGCAATTTTGGGCAGGACCAGGTCGAAGATGGTCCGCCTGGCGTACATGACGCAGCCGGGGAGGCCCATCACGGGGGTCCCGTCCTCGAAGTACCCCAGCAGGAACATGGCCCCCGGCAGCACCGGCGCGCCGTAGGTGATAATCCGCGCCCCGCTGCGCTTCACGGCCCCGGGGGTGTTGTCGTCCGGGTCCACGCTCATGCCGCCGGTGCAGAGAATCAGGTCCGGGCGGGATTTCCGAACGTCCAGAATGGCGTTCGCGACGGCCTCCGTACCGTCGCCGGGGAGGCGGCGCTCCACGGTTTCGATGCCGAACTCCGCCAGCTTTTTTTCCACCACCGGAGTGAAGGAGTCCTGAACCAGGCCCCGGGCCACCTCGCTTCCGGTGGCGATGACGGCGGCGGTTTTCAGCTTCCAGGGCAGCAGCTCCAGCAGGGGGGCGGGCCCGGCGGCCTCCTCGGCCCGGCGGAGCGTCTCCTCCCCGACCACCAGGGGAATGACCCGCATCCCCGCCAGCTTGTCCCCCTTCCGGACCGCCGTGCCGCCGTGGCGGGTGGCAATCATCACGTCCTCCAGGGCGTTGACCGCGTCCAGCCGCCGGCCGTCCACCAGGAAAAGGCCGTCCATGGCGGCGGTGAGCTCGATTTTGCCCTCCTTGACGGCGCTTTTCTCCATGCCGCCGTTCTGGCAGAGGGCGCACAGCCGCTCCGCCGCGTCGTTCTCGTGGACCATTCCCGGGGTCATTTCCCAGACGTAGAGGTGTTCCTTGCCCATGGACAGCAGGACGGGAATGTCCTCCTCCCGCACCACATGGCCCTTGCGGAACCGCGCGTCCTTGTACTGCCCGGGGATGATCTGGGTCATATCGTGGCAGAGGACGTGGCCCACGGCCTCCCGGGTGGGAATCAATTTCATGCCTCCGCCTCCTTCAAAACCTGGATGGGATCCCCCCCGCGGACGGTCCCCTCTTTCACCACCACGGCGAAAACGCCCTCGGCGGGCATGACGCACTGCCCGGTGAGCTTTTTGATTTCACAGTCGCTGTGGCACTGCTTGCCAATCTGGGTGATCTCCACCTCCGCCTCCCCCAGCCGGAGCCGGGCTCCCACGGGGAGGCTTTTCAGCTCCAGCCCCCGGGTGTTGATGTTCTCCGCGAAGGCCCCGGGCCGGAGCCCGGGCAGCAGGGCGCGCATCTTGTCCACGCTCTCCTCCGCCAGGAGGGAAATCTGCCGGTGCCAGTCCCCGGCATGGGCGTCCCCCAGAATGCCGTGGCGGAGCTTCAGGCGAATCTCCGGGACCTCCCGCTTGACCGTGCCTTTTTTCTCGCTGATGTTGACGGATACCACCTGGGCCACGCTCACCACTCCTTTACATAATCGCCGGACCTGCCCCCGCTTTTGCGGCAGAGGCGGACATCGGCGATCTCCATGTCCCGCTGGACGGCCTTGCACATGTCGTAGACGGTCAGCGCCGCGGCGGAAACCGCCGTCAGGGCTTCCATCTCCACTCCGGTCTCCCCCCTGCACTTCACCTTGGACCGGATATGGACGGCGGCTTCCTCCAGGGTGAAGGAGATGTCCACCGCCGTCAGCCGGAGGGGGTGGCACATGGGAATCAGCTCGTGGGTCCGCTTGGCGGCCATGACGCCCGCCACCTGGGCCACGGCCAGCACGTCCCCCTTGGGGGCGCCTCCGGTGCGGATAAGCTCCAGGGTCTCCGGGCTCATGCGGATTCGGCCCTCGGCCTCGGCCTGGCGGAAGGTCACGTCCTTTTGCGTCACGTCCACCATGCGGGCCCGGCCCTGTTCGTTGATATGGGTCAGTTCCATGGGTTCAGCCTCCAATCTGGTGCATGCTCCGGCCCGCCTCGCTGCGTCCGGTTTCGTTCATGTGGTGCCGCTCCGGCTTGGCGGCGATGCCGTCCCGCACAGCCTGGCGGAGCGCCTCGCCGTGAAGGCCCCGGAGGGAAATCTCCTGGTTTGAGTGGAGGCAGGGCTTTAATTTTCCGTCCGCCGTCACCCGGATGCGGTCGCACTGGGCGCAGAAGCGGCGGCTCATAGGCTCGATGAGCCCAACCGTCCCCCGTCCGCCGGGAGAGCGGTAGCGCCGGGCCACGCCGGATCCCTCCAGGGGACGAAGATAGGGATTTGACTCCAGCACCGCCTCCGCCGGGAGAAATTGGGCGTTCCGCCCTTCTCCGATGGGCATGAGCTCGATAAACCGGACCTCCACAGGATAGCGGCAGGAAATGTCCAAAAAATCCGGTATCTCGTCGTCGTTAAAGCCTTTCATCAGCACCACGTTCAGCTTTGTCCCGGTAAATCCGGCGGCTGCCGCCGCCTTTAGTCCCTGGAATACCTCCTCCAGGCGGCCTCCCCGGGTCATGTAGGCGTAGCGTTCCGGCCGGAGGGTGTCCAGGCTGACGTTCAGGCGGTCCACCCCCGCCTCCCGGAGGGGCCCTGCCAGCCGGGAAAGGGCCGCGCCGTTGGTGGTGAGGCACAGCTCCTCCACCCCCGGAACGGCGGCGGCGCCCCGGCAGATATCCAGAATGCCCCGGCGGACCAGGGGCTCCCCTCCGGTAAGGCGGACCTTGCGGATGCCGCAGTCCGCCGCCGCCCGGGTGATTTCCACCAGCTCCTCCACGGAGCAGATGTCCCCATGGTCCCGCTTGGGGATCCCGGCCGCGGGCATGCAGTAGCGGCAGCGGAGGGAGCAGAGGTCCGTGACGGAGAGGCGCAGATAGGTGATGGCCCGGGCATGCCGGTCTTCCATGGCGGCTTCCTCCTTTCCCGGCGTTTTTATCATTATACCGGGGGCCGGGGAAAATTGATGTTGTCTTAACAACTTTTTTGAGATATAATAAATAAAGAGCGGTTTCGCCGCTCCATTCCGTTTCTTTTCTCATTAGGGTTGAAAGTTGCCAGTATCAGCAGTATACCTTGCTTGCATCAATTCGGCAAGTCGAAATTGGAGGGATCGATATGATAAAAATTTGGGGATGGGAGAAGAAACCGCGGACCATGCTGCGGTTTCTCAAGATTGGGGACATTTTCTGCTTCAAATACGACGACCACACCTACCGTTTTGGGCGAATCATGGCACGCGTGATATTCCATATCGTGGAAATCCTTGACTATGCCTCGGACCAGCCCGTCATCACGGAGGAGGACGTTCTCAGCGCGGGCCGGCTCCTGGTGACCCTATTGGACACATACAGCCTTTTCGACCGGAAGAGCGAGGGAGAGTGGCGGATTATCGGCCATCAGGAGGATTACGCTCCAGAGAACGCGGAGGACGTCTGGTTCTCCTGGGGGGATCGTTCTGCCTGCCGGAAGTCCAATGTGCTGGATCAGACCGTGTTCATCAGCGAGGAGGAGTGGAAAGCCCTGCCGCCTCTCTCTCCCGGCGGAGATTATGATGTGAAGCGCGAAATCGCGGATAAGCTGGGCCCTGTCTGAAAAATGGCAAAACGGATGACGCGGGCAACTTCCGCTTTATTGGGGGATTTCCCTTTTGGTGAAATCCCCCTTGACGGCGGTTCTCCCGGCGTCATTTCCTGAAGAAGATTGCAGAGGGGGAAAACGCCTATGGACGCGCCGCTGTCCCCACTGAGCGAATGCCGCTTGTTCCAGGGCCTGCCGCCGGAGGCGCTGGAGGGGGAAATCCTGCCCCGGGGGAAGCTCCGGGAGTTTGAAAAGCAGTCGGTCCTCATCGCGCCGGGGGACCGGGTGGACTGGTTCGCGGTGGTCCTCCGGGGGAAGGTCCAGATTTCCCAGATTTTTTCCGACGGAACCAGCAGCCTGATGGACGCGCTGGGGCCCGGCTATACCCTGGGGACGGATTTGATCTGCACCCGCAGCCGCCGTTCGCCGTACTACGCCGTGGCCGCCGGGGAGCTCCGGGTCCTCCGGCTCCCGGGGGCGCTGCTGCTGGAGCCGGGGGCTTTGCCCGGGGAGGCGCGGGAGCTTTTGCGGCGGAACCTGCTGACCATCCTCTCCGACGACAGCCTCCGCAAGCACTACCGCCTGGCGATACTGGCCCAGCGGGGCCTCCGGGACCGGGTGCTGGTCTACCTCGCCATGCAGGCGGAGCGGCGGGGGACCCATACGTTCCGCATTCCCTTTTCCCGGGAGGAGCTGGCGGCCTTCCTCTGCGTGAACCGCAGCGCCCTGTCCCACGAGCTGAGCCGGATGGAGGAGGAGGGGCTGATCCGCTTCCGGAAGAACGAGTTCACCCTCCTCTCCGCCGGGAAGGGGCGGAGCGCCTGGAGCGCGCTGGAATAAGGAATAAGGAAAACCCCCGCCGGAAGGCGGGGGCTTTTGGCGACGGTTATGCCTCCGGGAATCCGGCCGGCGGCGGACCGAGAGGGAGGGATTACCGCTCGCACTTCCAAAACGCCACGCTGTACGGGGGCAGCTCGCTGCCGCCGCCGAAGTCGTGGGGCGTTCCCGTGATAAGGTCCACCGCCCGGCCGCAGCCCGCGTCAAAATGGGCGGTGTAGGGCGCGTCCGAGGCGTTGACCGCCACCAGCACCCGCTCGCCGTCCGTCCGGCGCTGGAAAATGGTCTGGTGGTTTGTCAGAACGATATCCTTGAAGTCCCCATAGCACAGGGCCTCGCTTTCCCGGTGGGCCCTTGCCATGGCGGCAATCCGGTCCGTCAGGTCCGTCCACTCCGGCTGGTCAAAGGAGGGGCGGAGGGCGTCATCCCCCTGGGACTTCTCACCCCTGGCTCCCCACTCGCTGCCATAGTACAGGCAGGGGATGCCGGGCATGCCGAAGACCAGGCCGTAAATCAGGGGCAGGTGGGCCGGGTTTGTGAGGATGCTGGCGGCCCGGGTCACGTCGTGGTTGTCGGCGAAGCAGAGAAGGCGCTTTCCCTTGTAGAGGGTCCAGGGCTCCGGGCCGAACTGGCGCTTGAGGCTGTGGACAATCTCAAAGAGGTTCATGGAATTCAGGCTGGAGTAAAGGCCCTTGTAGCACTCGTAGTTGGTGCAGCTGTGGAGCAGGCCGTCCCCCACCCAGCGGTTGTAGTCCCCGTGGAGGGTCTCCCCCACCAGGAAGAACTCCGGCTTCAGTTCCCCGGTGAAGGCGCGGAGGCGGCGGAGGAAGTCGGGCTCCAGGCAGTAGGCCACGTCCAGCCGGAGGCCGTCGATGCCGAATTCCTCCACCCAGAACCTTACGCAGTCCAGAAGGTAATCCACCACCGCCGGGTTGCGGAGGTTCAGCTTCACAAGCTCGAAGTGGCCCTCCCAGCCCTCGTACCAGAAGCCGTCGTTGTAATTGGAGCTGCCGTCGAAATTGATGTGGAACCAGTCCTTGTAGGGGGAGTCCCACTTCTTCTCCCGCACGTCCTGGAAGGCCCAGAAGCCCCGGCCCACGTGGTTGAACACGCCGTCCAGCACCACTTTTATGCCGTGGCTGCGGAGGGCCTCCGCCACCCTGGCGAAGTCCTGGTTGGTCCCCAGGCGGCAGTCCACTTTCCGGTAGTCCCGGGTGTCGTAGCCGTGGCGGTCGCTTTCAAAGATGGGGGAGAGGTAAACCGCGTCGGCTCCAAGCTTTTGAATGTGAGGGGCCCAGTCCGCGATTTTGCCGATGCGGTTTACGGTAACGCCGTCGTTTTCCCGGGGGGCCCCGCAGAAGCCCAGGGGATAAATTTGATAGAATACGCTTTTGTCAGCCCACATAATTTGGCCGTCCTTTCTTGGCGGAGGTGAACCGCCGCGTCTCGCGGCGGAGGAAACAGGGGTATTATACCACAGGTTTCCAAAAAGGTCGAGGAAATTCTCCGAAGGGGCGGATCCCGCCGCGCCCCTCTGGACAGCGCCCGCCGGAGCTGGTATAATGGCCGGGAAATTCACCTGACTTTGGGAGGAAACGCCTATGAACGGCAAAGCCTTTATCTGGGACCTGGACGGGACCCTGCTGGACTCCTACGGCGTAATCGTCTCCAGCCTCCGCCGGACGCTGGAGGAGCTGGGGGTCCCTATGGAGGAGGAGGAAATCCGCCGCCGAGCCACGGAGGGCTCCGTCAGCGACGTGGTGGGCTATGCCGCCGCCAGAACCGGCCGGAGCTTTCAGGAAATCAAGAGCCGCTACTCCGAAATCAGCGGCGGGCGGTATCTGGAAATCACCGCCATGCCCCACGCCCGGGAGGTTCTGGAGGAAACCGCCGCCCTGGGAGCCGCCCATTTCGTCTATACCCACCGGGGAAGCACCACTGCGCCGGTATTGGAAAACCTGGGGCTGGGGCGGTTTTTTAAGGATGTGGTCTCCAGCCTGAACGGCTTCCCCCGGAAGCCCGCCCCCGACGGCCTGCTCTACCTGCTGGAAAAGCACCGCCTGGAAAGGGATCGGGTCTATTACGTGGGGGACCGGACCCTGGATGTGGACTGCGCCAAAAGCGCCGGGGTAAAAAGCGTCTTCTACTCCCCCTCCGGGGCCGGGAGAGCGGACTACGTCGTCCGGGACCTGCTGGAGGTCCGGGCCATCGCGGCGGAGTGAAAGGGCGGGCCTCCCGGAGAGGCCCGCCGCGGAAAGAAGATAAGGGGGAACCGGCATGGAGCAGCGTGAAAACACAGTCCGCCTCTGGTTTGACATGTGGCTGAAAAAGACGGATATGGGCATACTGGACGTCTTCGCCCGGGACGCCGTTTACATTGAGAGCTGGGGGCCGGAGTACCATGGCTCCGAAAAGATCCGGCACTGGTTCCAGGAGTGGAACACCCGGGGGAGCGTCCTCCAATGGGACATTCAGCAGTTTTTCCATAAGCAGGACCAGACCGTGGTCCAGTGGCATTTCCGGGACCGGATGAACGGCGGCCGGGTGGAGTCCTTCGACGGGATGTCCCTTGTCCGCTGGACCCCGGCGGGGCAGATTTGCTTCTTGCAGGAATTCGGCTGCAACGAGTCTCGCTACGACCCCTACCGGGAGGGGCCGGAGCCCCGCTTCCGGGAGGGCCCCGCCGCCTGGTTTTAAAGCCCCAGAACCGCCGAGGCGAAGCGGAAGTAAATCAGCAGGGACAGCGCGTCCACGATGGTGGTGATGAAGGGAGAGGCCATCACCGCCGGGTCGAAGCCGAGGCGCTTGGCCAGCAGCGGCAGGGAGCAGCCCACCAGCTTGGCGCAGACCACCGTGCACACCAGCGTGCCGCAGATTACCGCCGCCACAGGCACGGTTACCAGGGCGTTGTGGAACAGCATCCGGTCCACCAGCATCAGCTTTGCAAAATTCGCCGCCGCCAGCGTCACGCCGCAGACCGCCGCCACCCGTAGCTCCTTCCAGAGGACCCGGAAGAAGTCGGAGAAGGTAATCTCCCCCAGGGAGAGGCCCCGTATGACGGTGACGCTGGCCTGGGAGCCGCAGTTGCCGCCGCTGTCCATCAGCATGGGGATATAGGCGGTGAGGATGGTGGCCGCCGCCAGGGCGCTTTCAAAGCTGGCAATGATCTGCCCGGTGAAGGTGGCGGAAATCATCAGCAGCAGCAGCCAGGGGATGCGGGCCTTATAGGTTTCCAGGGTGCTGGTTTTCAGGTAGGGCTTGTCGGAGGGCAGGATGGCGGCCATCTTCTCGATGTCCTCCGTGACCTCCTCCTGGAGAACGTCGATGGCGTCGTCCACGGTGACGATGCCCACCAGGCGCTCCTCCTTGTCCACCACCGGCAGGGCCAGAAAGTCGTACTTTCCCAGGGCCCGGGCCACGGCCTCCTGGTCGTCCAGGGTCTGGACGGCGATGAGGTTCCGCTCCATGATGTCGCCGATGACGTCGTCCTCCTCCGCCAGAAGGAGGGTGCGGATGGTCAGAAGGCCAATCAGATGCCGCCGCTCGTCGGTGACATAGCAGATGTTGATGGTCTCCTTGTCCGGCCCCGTCCGGCGGATGCGCTTAAGCGCGTCCGCCACCGTCATGTTGGCCTTCAGGTCCACGAACTCCGTGGTCATGATGCTGCCGGCAGAGTCCTCCGGGTATTTCAGCACCTCGTTGATGCTTTTGCGCATCTCCGGGTCGCAGTGGCGCAGGATGCGCTTCACCACCCCGGCGGGCATCTCCTCCACGATGTCGGCGGCGTCGTCCAGGTAAAGCTCGTCCAGGACCTCCTTCAGCTCCGTGTTGGAGAAGCTGCCGATCAAGAGCTCCTGGTCGTCGCTGTCCAGCTCCACGAAGACCTCCGCCGCCAGCTCCTTGGGCAGCAGCCGGAAGACCACCGGCACCTTCTCGTCCAAATCCGTGCAGAGGGCGGCGATGTCCGCCGCCTCCATGGGCAGCAGCAGGTCCCGCAGCTCAGCGTAGCGTTTTCGGGCGAACAGCTCCTCGATTTTTTCCAGCAGCTCCGCCCGCTCCTTTTGCAGTTCAAACATGCCGGGACCTCCTCTCCTCGCAGATGGCGAAAAACGCGAAAACCTCCAATCGTCCCGGCCGGTACGACTGGAGGAAGCCTCCTCTGACAGGCGGGCGCTCCGCGCGCCGCCCCTACCGTTTGAGCTTTAGCCTCACAAGGCGGTGAAATCGCGTTAGATGATACCTTCCCGTTCGATATCGCCTGTTCAAACCAGCTGGTGATGTCTCCATCACTTCGCGGCAGCGACCCATATCCTTGTGGCAGCCTTACCTACCGGACTGTGTGAAGTTTTCCATACCTGTCTATATTATGCCTAATTCCCGTCCCTGTCAAGGGCGGCGGCCCGAAGAAGCGCACAAAGGCGGAAGCTCACAGGGAACCGGAGGGCCATGGACAGGGGAAGGCGGTTCTCCGCCCCGCACTTAAAGACCGCCGCCCCTCCTGCGAGGGGCGGCGTCCGCTCAGGGCTCCCGCTCTTTCTTTTTGGGCCAGATTAAGCCGGCCCCGGAGAGGAGGAGGTACACGCCGAAGGGCCTGCGCAGGACCTCCACGTCCAGGTTGTTGGACACCCAGGCCCCTGCCAGCGCGGCGGCCGCCGCCGCAGGCACGGCGGCCTTCAGCGTGGGCTTGTCCAGGTAGCCGCCCTTTGCGTGGCAGGCCAGGGCGCTGGCGGCGGTGGGGAGGAAGAACAGCAGGTTCACCCCCTGGGCCGTCCGCTGGTCCACCCCCAGAAAGAGGGTCATCACCAGCAGCAGCAGCGTCCCGCCCCCCACGCCCCAGGCGGAAACGACGCTGGCCCCCAGACCGCAGAGGAAGGGGATAATCCAGTCCGTCACAGCAGATATTTCACCCCCGCGTAGAAAAGAAAGGCGGCGAACAGCCACTTTAAAAGCCTGGTGGAAATCCTTCCGTAGAGCTTTCCGCCAAGCCAGCCGCCGGCGAGGCCCCCGGCCAGGTAGGGCAGGGCCTCCGCCAGGGACACGCCGCCCTTCCAGACGTACACCGCCGCCGACACCAGGCACACCGGGAAGATGACCCCCACGCAGGTGGCGTAGAGCTTCCGCTGGCTCAAGTCCCCCCAGCGGGACTGGATGGGCAGGAAGACCATGCCGCCGCCCCCGCCGAACAGGCCGTTGGCCAGGCCCGCCGCCGCCCCCGCCAGACGGGCCGTCCAGGCTGCTTTCATGCCGCCGCCTCCTTTCTGGGGCCTTATGTGAACAGGCCCTATGTAACCCCACAAAATCCGCGGATTTTGTGGGGAGAGAAAGAACAGACGGAACGGCGTGAAGCCTGCCCCCGGGACGGGATTCACACAGTGCGGTCCGTTCCGGCTCATTTCAGCTTGAAGCTCTGGCAGTCGGTGCACTCCACCATAGTGGGGTTGGTTTCATGGGTGCCCACCTGGATGGTGTTCAGGCCGCAGTAGCCGGTGTCCTGGCAGTGGTTGGCGCAGCTGGTCACCGTGCATTTGATGCTCTGGTTGGGCGTGCAGGCGCAGCCGCCGTTGGTGCAGTCCTTCGTCATGACTTTGCTCCTCCCGCGTGAAGATTTTTTAGGGCGCTGAGGGGCCGGCCATCTGTCCCCCCAGCGCGTGTTCACGTGGAAAGGAGAGAGTGTCGTGCCTCGTCAGCGCCTTTCTAGTGTGCGCCGGAAAGCGCCGGGTATGCGCGGTTCGCGGGCGGAAAATTTTGGCAAAAAAGCGGGACCGCCCGCAGGCGGTCCCGGAACCCGGCTTGGATTTCAGTGGAAGATGCCCTCGCAGAAGCCGCCGGAATGGCAGTCCCCGCAGTAGGACGCGCCGCTGTGGCTGTGCCTCCCCTGGACAGTGCAGCCCGCCACCGTGCAGAGGGCCCGGCAGGTGCCGTCGCAGAAGCCGTCCAGGTGGTAGTAGCCGCAGCAGAGAGCGCCGTTGTGGTCGTGCCGTCCCTGGATGGCGCAGCCGTCGGCGGTGCACAGGGGACGGCAGGCGCCGTCGCAGAAGCCGTTATAGTGGGGATAGCCGCAGTAGGTAACGCCGTCGTGGGCGTGCGGCCCGTCAATGGGGCAGTTGTAAACCGGGCAGAGGGCCCGGCAGCCGCCGCCGCAAAAGCCGTTTTCATGGGCATAGCCGCAGTAAGTGACGCCGTTGTGGACGTGCCGCCCGGTTTCGGGGCAGCCCTCCAGAGGGCAGAGGGCCCGGCAGTTGTTGTCGCAGACGCCGCTCTCGTGGGGATAGCCGCAGTAGGTGACGCCGTTGTGGACATGCCGTCCGGCGGTGGCGCAGCCCTCCACTGTGCAGACAGTGACGGTGGGGTTGACGGGCTGGACGGGGCGGACAGGCCGGCCGTGGCAGCCGCCGTGGCGGCCGTGGGCGGAGACGGGCAGCGTCAGCAGCGCCAGAACCAGGACGCAGAGCAGGCCTTTTTTGAGTTTCATAGCAGTTGACCTCCTAAGGCAAAATAGTTCTGCCTCTATAATAGCACAGCCTTCCCCGGCTGGCAAGAGGTTCCATGTTCAAAAATCCTTCAAACTTCTTTCAGCAAGTTTTAAGTTCGCCCGTCTATACTAAGGCCATCGAAGCGGGGAAGACCCAAGCCGTCCGGCGGCGGAATTCCCCAGAATTCAAAAACCGGACAATCCCAGTTCACACGTTCGACATGAATCCCTGTTATCTTAGCTTCTAAGAACGGAAGAAACGGGATACATAATGAAGGAGGAACCGATTATGTATAACGACGAGAACAATTTGTATAACTACACCTACCGCAAGGACGGCAGCGAGCTCTCCCACCAGCGGGAAACGGTCCGTCCGGCCGGACAGCCCGGCCCCCAGGGGCCCGAATTGGAGGGAAAGCCTGTGAAGAAAAACCGCCTGGGCCTGAAAATCACCGCCTTGGCTCTGAGCTGCGCCCTGCTTGGCGGCGCGGCGGGAGGCGGGGCCGTGTGGGCCGCGTCCCGGTACGGCGGAAGAGGGAGCGAAATCAACGTCTCCAGCCGCCCCGCCGCCCAGGTGGCCCTGCGCAGCGTGGACGGAAAAACGGCCATGAGCGACGCGGAGGTTTACGCCGCCAACGTCAACAGCGTCGTGTCCATCCGCACCTCCGCCACCTCCGGGTACAACTTCTACGGCCAGCCGGTGCAGACGGCCTCCGCCGGGTCCGGCTTCGTGCTGAGCGCGGACGGCTATATCCTCACCAATTACCATGTGGTGAAGGGCGCGGAGACCGTCACCGTCACCATGTACAACGGCGATGAATTCTCCGCCCAGTATATCGGCGGCGAGGAGGACTACGACATCGCCGTCATCAAGGTGGAGGCGGAGAGCCTCCAGCCCGTCACCCTGGGGGACAGCGCCACGCTGAACGTGGGGGACCACGTGCTGGCCATCGGCAACCCCCTGGGAGAGCTGACCTTCTCCATGAGCGGCGGCATGGTATCCTGCGTGGACCGGGCCATCAACGTGGACGGAACGCCCTTTAACATGATTCAGACCGACACCTCCATCAACCCCGGCAACTCCGGCGGCCCCCTCTTTAACGAGTACGGCGAGGTGGTGGGCATCGTCTCCGCCAAATACTCGCAGTCCTCCAACGGCACCACGGTGGAGGGCCTGGGCTTCGCCATCCCCATGAACGACGTGTTCTCCATGGTGAAGGACATCATGACCAACGGCTACGTCTCCAACCGGGCGTATCTGGGGGCGACGGTTTGGGGCCTGACCGAGGGCACGGCGGCGCAGTACCACTATGACATTACCTCCGGGGCTTTTATCTCCTACGTGGAGCCGGACAGCGCCGCCGCCAGGGCGGGACTGAAAATGGGCGACGTGATTACCAAGGTGGACGGCACGGACATCAAGTCCGTGGAGGATTTGAACCTGGCGAAGAAGAAGTACTCCGCCGGAGACGCCGCCACTTTGGAGGTCTACCGGCCCGACGGAACCGTTACTGTGGAAATCACCTGGGGAGCGGCCCCCAAGGAGGAGCAGGCCCAGGATCAGCCCCAGCAGTATCCCGGCAGCGGGAACAACAACTCCGGCAGTGGAAACGGCGGATATTACGGCAATCCCTTCGAGGACCTGTTCCGCTATTTCTACCGCTGATTGAATAGGGACCTCCGGGTCCCGCAGGATATCTCCTCCCGCGCCCGGGACGGCTTCGCGGCAAAAGCTGCGGCAGGGCAAAAAAGCCGCCATGCGGCGGGCGGGGACGGAAGAGATAGATGAACGCAGGCGGACGTCCGCCAGAACGGTGAAGCGCCATATAAAATGAAAGTGCGGGAGGCTCCGGTGTCCGGGGCCTCCCGCGTCGTCCTTGTCAGCCGTCTACCTCAATGCCCAGAATCCGGGCCACCACCGCCGCCTGGGAGGCGTGGATTTTCGCGCCCCGCAGCTCCTGGCAGGAGGCGGAGAGGGTCACGCCGTCCAGCGTGCAGCCGGAGAGGTCCGTCCCCCGGAGGACCGCCCGGAACAGGTCCGCCCCGGTGAAATCCACGGCCCGGAGGACGGTCTTTGCCACCCGCAGCTCCTGGCAGCCGCTCTCCGACAAATCGCACTCCGTCAGGACGCAGCGCTCCCACAGGGCCCCGGAGAGGTTGGCCCAGCGGAGGCGGAGGCGCTCCAGGGAGCAGTCCTTGAAGCGGGCCTTCCGGAAGTCTCCGCCCTCGGCCTTGCAGCCGGAGAGGGCGGTCTCCCTCCAAAAGCTGACGGGGAAGCGGCAGAGGGAGAAGGCGCAGCTTTCAAAGGCGCAGCCGTAAAAGGCCGCGCCGCTGAAATCGCAGTCCGTAAACCGGCAGCGGGCGAAGCGGACCTGCCGGAAGGCGAGGTCCGAAAGGTCCAGCCCCTCCGCCGCCTCCCGCTCAAAGTCCCGCCCGGCCAGCAGCTCCCCCTCCTCCCGGGCGGAGAGGAGGGCCTGCTCCAAACCGCTCATTTCCGTTTCTTCCGCTCCGGCATCCACAGGAGCTCCTCAAAATTTCTGACGTATACGTCGCAGTAGCCCCGCATCTCCTCTTCGTCCTGGGCAAAGAGGCCGTCGTAGACCCCCACCACCCGCATCCGGGCCGCCCTGGCCCCCTGGCAGGCGGCCAGGCTGTCGTCGAAAACGGTGCAGTCCTCCGGCCGGACTCCGGCGGCCCTGGCGGCGGCCAGCCAAATCTCCGGCCTCCGCTTCTCCAGCCCCAGCTCCTGGGCGAAGGTCACCCGCTCAAAGTACTTCTCCAGCCCCAGGGCCTCCAGGGCCGTGTGGCAGTGCTCCGGCACGCTGGAGGTCACCACGGCCATTCGCCGTCCCTCCGCCCGGCACTGCTTGAGGTAGGCCCGGATGCCGGGCTTTACCGGCACGTGGGCATAGGAGTCCGCCGCCAGCTCCATCCACTCGGCGACGATTTCCTCACAGGACTCCGGCAGCTTGCAGAACTCCTTGGTGAACACCGCCGCCAGGGGCAGGGGGACGTGGGCCACGCCCTCGTAATAGGCGTGGGTGTACTTCATCCCCCGGCGGGCCAGGAACTCCCGGTCCACCTTTTTCCAGACGCCGTTGGAATCCGTCAGCACCCCGTCCATGTCGAAGAAAAACATGCGCTCACTCCTCCTTTACCAGCCGGAAGCGCCAGGGGAAGTCCCTGGCCTCCTCCGCGTAGTCCACCCCAATCCGGGGCCCGGCAATCATGACTTCCCCCGCCGGAACCGGGAAGGGGGGCAGCCCCGCGTCCTCCGGCGCGTCGCAGAGAAACAGCTCGTCCCCCGTCAAATCCAGACCGTTCTCCGCCCGGGTCAGGGCCAGGGCCCGGCAGACCTTGCCGGGGCCGTTGAGAAAGTTCTTCCTCCGGTAAGCCGTCATGGGCTTGTCCCCATAGCGGAGGCGGGCCATGGTCCCCGCTCCCGCCACGGGCTCAAGCGCCCGGAGCAGCACGGCGGCGGGCTCCCCCTCCGGCTCCGTGACGAAGTTCAGGCAGTGGTACATGCCGTAGATGAGGTAGATATAGGCCGTTCCCGGCTGGGCGAACAGGGTCTCCGTCCGGGCCGTCCGGCGGCAGCCGTAGGCGTGGCACGCCTTGTCGCAGCGGCCCACATAGGCCTCGGTCTCCACGACGCGGCCCGCCAGGATTTCGCCGTTCAGGCGGCGGACCAGGTACTTGCCCAGCAGCCGCCGGGCGGCCTCCAGGGTATCCTGGGCGTAGAATTCACGGGAAAGCCTTGCCATTTTCTCACCCCGGTGTTAGAATACTGATTTGTGCGGCCCAGGGCCGCGCGCTGGCCCCAGTATATCACAGAAGAAAACATGGAGCAAGAAAAATGAAAGTCAACCGAGTCCGTCAAAACGTCCTGCCGCTCGTCACGGCCATGATTTGGGGCACCGCCTTTGTGGCCCAGAGCGTGGCCGCGGAATACATGGGCCCCTTCACCTTCAACACCGCCCGGGCCGCCGTGGCCTTCCTCTTTCTGCTGGGGCTCTGCGGCCTCCGGGCCGCCTGGCGGCGGTGGAGGGGAGAGGAACGCGCCTCCGCCGGGTCCCGCCGGGACTTGGTCCGGGGGGGCCTGGCCTGCGGCCTGGCGCTGTCGGTGGCCAGCTTCTTCCAGCAGAAGGGCCTGGAGACCACCACCCCCGGCAAGGCGGGATTTATCACGGCGCTGTATATCGTCCTGGTGCCCCTGGCGGGTCTGGCCCTGGGAAAGAAGGTCCCCCGGGCCCTGTGGCTGGGGGTGGCCCTGGCGGTGGGGGGGCTGTACTGCCTCTGCGTCACGGAGGAGCTGACCGTTACCGGAGGGGACCTCTATGTGCTGGTCTGCGCCTTCTGCTTCACCGCGCAGATTCTGGTGGTGGACCACTTTACCAACAAGGTGGACGGCCTGGCCCTGTCCTGCGTCCAGTTTCTGGTCATGACCGTCCTCTCCGCCGCCGGGACGCCGGCGGAGGCCCCGCCCTCCCCGGCGCTGCTGGCGGAGTATCTGTGGCCGGTGCTGTACGTGGGCGTGTTTTCCAGCGGCGTGGCCTATACCCTCCAGATTCTGGCCCAGAAGGACTCCAACCCGGCGGTGGTCTCCCTGCTGATGAGCATGGAGTCTCTCTTTGCCGCCATTGCCGGGGCGCTGATCCTGGGGAACCGGATGACGGGCCGGGAGTACCTGGGCTGCGCGCTGATGCTGGCGGCGGTGGTGCTGGCCCAGCTCCCGTTCCCGCTGGGGCGGCGGGACGGCGGGACATTTGGCGATGGACAAGAGGCGGGAACTATGCTATAATGCCGGTAAAATGGCAAGGATATACGCAGATACCAGTTTGTGCAAATGAGGTGAGCGTGTGCGAATCAATGTGCTGGGCGTCGGCTTCGACAATCTGACCATGGACGAGGCGGTGGACCGGGGAATGGAGCTGCTTCACAGCCCCGGGACCCATTATGCGGCCACCCCCAACCCGGAGATTGTGGAGGTCTGCCGGGAGAATCTCGCCGCCCGTCAGGCGGTGAACGGGGCGGACCTGGTGCTGCCCGACGGGATCGGCGTGGTGAAGGGGGCCAGAATGCTGGGCACGCCCTTGAAGGCCAGGCTTCCCGGCGTTGAGTTCGCCGCCGGGCTGATGGAGCGCATGGCGGCGGAGGGCCTGTCCCTCTACCTCCTGGGCGCCAAGCCCGGCGTGGCGGAGAGCGCCGGAAAACGGCTGGCGGAAAAATACCCCGGCTTGAAAATCGCCGGGACCCATGACGGCTATTTCCGGGAGGACGGCCCCGTGATCGAGGCCATCCGGCAGAGCGGGGCGGACTGCGTCTTCGTCTGCCTGGGGGCCCCGAAGCAGGAGCTCTGGATGGCGAAGCATGGAAAGGCCACGGGAGCCCGCCTCCTCTGCGGCCTGGGGGGAAGCCTGGACGTGTTCGCCGGGACGGTGAAGCGGGCCCCGAAGTTCTGGACGGACCACGGCCTGGAGTGGTTCTACCGCCTGTGCAGCGATCCCCGCCGGGCAAAGCGGATGGCGAAGCTGCCGCTGTTCCTGCTCCACGTGGAAAAGGAGAAGCGGCGGAGATGAGGGGAACGCTGATTGTTTTGGAGGGCACCGACGGCTCCGGCAAGGCCACCCAGGCCGGGCTGCTGCTGCAAAGCCTGGAGGACAGGGGCGTTCCCTGCCGGGAGATTGACTTTCCCCGGTATGGCAGCCCCTTTGCCGAGCCTGCCAGTTTGTACCTCCACGGGGCCCTGGGGGGAAAGCCCGGGGACGTGAACGCCTGCGCCGCCTCCGTCATGTTCGCCGTGGACCGCTTCGCGTCTTATAAAGAGGACTGGGGAGCGTTTTACGAGTCCGGCGGCGTGGTGGTGGCCAATCGCTATACCACGTCCAACGCCGTTCACCAGGCGTCCAAGCTCCCGGAGGGGGAGCGGCGGGACTTCCTGGACTGGCTCTTTGATTTGGAGTACCGCCGCCTGGGGCTTCCGGAGCCGGACCTGGTGCTGTACCTGGACATGCCCACTGAGGCGGCGAATCGGCTGATGCGCCGCCGTGAGGCGGAGACGAATACCTCCGCCGACATCCATGAGCAGGACGGGGACTATCTCCGCCGCTGCCGGGAGTGCGCCGGGGAAATCGCCCGGGCCCAGAACTGGGCCGTAGTGGACTGCGCCGCGGGCGGCGTCCCCCGGACGCCGGAGGATATCCACCGGGAGGCGCTGGCCATTGTCC
Source organism: uncultured Oscillibacter sp. (assembly GCA_949959305.1). Taxonomy (GTDB): domain Bacteria; phylum Bacillota; class Clostridia; order Oscillospirales; family Oscillospiraceae; genus Oscillibacter. The sequence goes on along the minus strand of CATLJA010000008.1, from coordinate 1,950 downwards.
TGAAGCGCTTGTCCGGCTGAGAAACGGCGAAAGCGGGACGCGAAGCGTCCCGTTCCGCCCGTCCCCGCCCCGCCGCGGCCCGGCGAAGCGGACGCGGCGGGAGAGGAGATGCGGGGGAGGAGCCGCCGTGAGGCGGTTCCGCGCGGAAGCCGGCTGTGCTCCGGCGGCGCTCAGCAGCAGGAGTCGTTGCAGCCGCAGCCGCAGTTGTTGCAGCCGCAGTTATTGCAGCCGCAGCCACAGCCGCAGTTGCAGTTGCAGTTACAGCCGCAGTTGTTGCAGCCGCAGCCGCAGCCGCCGCCCCAGCTGCCGCAGCCGCAGCTGCCGCCCCAGTTGTTTCCGCCCCAGCTGTTCCCGCTGCCGCAGCCGCAGCAGCAGAACAGGATGATGATGAGGACGATCCACAGGCAGCCATTGTCGTTTCCGTTGTTAAAGCACATACTCAGTCACCTTTCTTTGGACCCGGGGCCGCGGACCGCGGCGTCAGGACCTTGGATTTGAGATATTCTATGCTCCCGGTTCCCGCCGGGAGCCTGGCCCCCTGAAAATCGATCCTGTCCTTTTTGGGAGGGGGGATTTTCCGGGCAGCGCGCCGCGCAAGGAGGTTTTAACATGGCCGAATTCCACAACAGCGACACCGCCAGCTGGGACGCCGGACAGGTCCGCCGGGAGCAGCCCGCCCGCTCCCACGCGTCCCAGCATCCCACCCAGAGGAAGCGCCGCCGGAGGAGGCGGCGGATGCACCCGCTTTTGTTTTTGTTGCTGCATATGATTTTTGTGGCCCTGGCCTCGGCGCTGCTGGGCTGCGCGGGCTGGCTGCTGTTCAGCGATTTCTGCTCCTTCAACCGCGCGGGCTCGCCGCCGGTGGAGATGGTGGTGGAGGTGTCCTCCGAGGACACCGTGGACACCGTGGCCGGCAAGCTGAAGGCGGCGGGGCTTATCGAGTATCCGTGGTTTTTCAAGCTCTACGCCAACATCACCCACGCGGAGGAGAAAATCGGCATGGGCTCCCACGCGCTGAACACCGACATGGATTACCACGCCCTGGTGCTGGGCATGCGGAGCTCCGCCGGGAACATGACGGCGGAGACCGTCCAGGTCACTATCCCCGAGGGCTACACCGTGGCGCAGACCATCGCCGTGCTGGCGAAAAACGGCGTCAACACCCAGGCGGCCCTCACCGAGGCGGCCCAGACGGCGCGCTTCGATTACGACTTCATCGACAACGAGTCCCAGGATATCAGCCGCCTGGAGGGCTTCCTGTTCCCGGACACCTATGAGTTCTACGTGAACGAGAAGCCCGACAACGCCCTGAACCGGCTTCTCAAAAACTTCAACAGCAAAATTGACGACGAGTTGCTGGCAGCCTGGGCGGATAAGGGCTACAGCCTCAAGGAAATCGTCACTGTCGCCTCCCTTATTGAGCGGGAAACCGACGGCACGGACCAGGCCCGCATCGCCTCCGTCATCTACAACCGCCTGGACGGCCCCGGCAGCAAGGCGGGAACCAACGGCCTTTTGCAGGTGGACGCCTCCCTGCTTTACGGCCTGCCGGGCCACGAGGGGGCCATTACCCAGTCGGACCTGGAGACGGACACGCCCTATAACCTCTATAAATACCCGGGGCTCCCCCCCACGCCCATTGCCAACCCCGGCCTGGCCGCCATCGAGGCCGCCCTCCAGCCGGAGGAGACAGGCTACTACTACTACGCCCTGGGCAAGGACGGCAAGCACCACTATTTCGAGACCTATAACGAGCACGTGAACTTCGTGAACAGCGGCGAGTACTATGGGAACTAAAGTGCCGGAGCTGCTGGCCCCGGCGGGAGACATGGTGAACAATGTTTCCAATGTTCGGTGGGCGTATGGAGATGAAAAAACAGGATTCCGGTGGGGCGGAATCCTGTTAAAGATGAACGTGTCGAAACTATTCTGTTGCTTCCAATGCCTTGA
>CATLJA010000007.1 GCA_949959305.1 uncultured Oscillibacter sp. | reverse complement strand
GCAAAGGCCCCCCAGAACCAGCAGGGCGGCGCGGCTCCGCCGCAGGCACCGCTCCGCCAGCACGGCCAGAAGCAGCGCCGCCGCCCCGCCGCAGAGGTCCACCAGCACGTCCCGGACCTCTCCGCTGCGCCCGGGGACAAAGGTCTGGTGGTACTCGTCCAGAGCCGCCGCCGCGGCGCAGAGGAGCAGCGCCCCCGGGAGGGCCCGCCGCCTGGAGGTCCAGAAGGACAGCGCCGCCAGCAGCAGCAGGGCCAGGACGAAGTAAAGGAACATATGGGCCGCCTTCCGCTCCAGGAAGGAGAGCAGCTCCACGGCCTCCACCCGGGCCGCCTCGCCGGAGGCGGCGAAGGAGGGGGACAGGGCCAGAAGGAAGCGGTACAGCAGCCGGTCCGACAAATCCCCGGAGACGGAGGCGGGCTGGGCGGAGAGGCCCCAGACCGTTTTGTACCAGAGGGCGGGGGGAAGCCAGAGGGCGTATTTTAAAAGCGTCTTTTTTTTCATCTCTGTATCAGGCTCATATCCGGCCGGGAAACGGCTTTTACTCCAGGAAGTACACCAGGCAGTCCTGGCGGCCGAAGTTAATGCACTGCTGGTAGGTGTCGAAATACAGGTCAATCCGGTTGCCCCGCACGCCGGTATCCTCCGCCACGGCCTCGCCGTAGACGTAGCCCTTCTTTGTGACGATGAACATCCGGGTTCCCAGGGGAATGACGCTGCGGTCCACCGCCACGGTGCCCCGGTGGACGGCGGTGCCGGAGGCGGTCCGGGTGCCCACGCCGCCGTGGCCCGCCGTGTAGGCGGTGGCGGACATGGTGCGCACGCCGGTATAGCGCAGGGTCTCGCCGCCGGGCAGGGTCAGAACGCCGCTTCCGTCAGGGTTGGCGTCCACGGATTTCAGACCAGGGGCGGGGGCCGTCTGTGCCGCCTGGGGCGCGGCGGTGCCGTATTCGACTATTCGGTCCACGGCGGTGGTGGACAGTATTTGGACGGGCTGGCGGGAGACAATCTGCCCGTTGGACCAGAGGATTTCGTATACCGTGCCCTGAACGCCGTCGGCCCCCTCCTGGACCACCCGCTCCGTGCCCTGGGTCATGCTGGAATTGGCGCGGCGGATGGTGCCGTGGGGCGCGGTCTCCTGGACCCGCTCCCGGTAAAGGAGGTCCGAGGCCACCGTCAGGTTCAGCCGCTCGCCGCTCAGGTCGATGCTCACCGCCTCCAGGGGGGAGGGGGTCACGCCGTGGCGGGCCAGGAACTCGGAGACGGACTCGCTGCTTCCGGCGCGGGACTGGATGATTTTTCCGCAGTGGTGAATGGTGACGTACTGGTCCGGCTCCAGGTACAGCTCATAGCCGCCGCCGTGGCGGGCCCCCGCCCGGAGCAGGCTGCTTTGAAAGCTGGGCATGTCCGCGTCCTCGGTGAGGACCAGGGCCGCGTCCCCCAGTCCGGTGACGATGTAGGCGGCCCCGGCCCAGTCCCGGGCGGAGGCCCGGCTCATGGAGGCCAGCGCGGCCAGCAGGACCGCCGCCAGAGTCAGGGCCAGGCGGAGAAGCCGTTCCCTTGCCTGAGCTTGCAGATACATAAAAAAGAACCTCCCAAAGGGCTCCGCCCTCCGGAGGGGAAGGCGGATTGTTATTTTTGTTACCGCTCAAAAGTGCTTTCTATTATACACGACGGCCCCGCTTATGTCAAGTTTTCGCCAAATATGGGAGAAAATGTTCCCCGCTCCGGCGGAAAGCGGGAAAAGGGGAGGCAAAATGTAACAAAAATGACAAGGCCGGGGGAAAGGAAGGGGAGGCCCTCCGGCCTCCCCCGTCCTACGCCTCCCCCAGCTCCTTCCGCAGGGCCTCCACCGTCCGGCGGAGCTCCTCCAGGTTTCCCAGGCAGGTGTCCAGCTTCTTCCGTATGGCGGCCCGGTCCGGCTCCGCCGAGAGGTCCAGGGCCCGGAGCTGGGCCGTGGAGCGCCGGATGGAGCGGCCGAAGGAATCCACCGAGCGCAGGGGGCTGGGGGGCGTTTTGGCCGGGAGGGGGAGGGGGGCCTCCTCCGCGGCCTTGGCCCAGGCGACGGCCCGGTGAACCAGGGCGGGAAAATCCCCCTTGGGCTCCGTCTTCTCCACGAAGGACTGGACCGCCCCCTGGAGGTGGACGTTTTTCTGCCGGGCCAGCTCATAGGCGTCGGTCATGGTCATGCGCCCGTCCTCCGCCCAGGCGGACAGGGTCTCGTTCAGGTTCAGAAGGTCCAGGTAGCGCTCCACCGTGGCCCGGCTCAGCTCCGTATGCTCCGCCATCAGCTCCGCCTGGGCCTTCACGTTCTCCGGCAGCTTCCCCTCCCGGGCCAGAACGTCCCGCAGGGTTTCCAGCTGCCGGGCCATGTCGAAGGGGGAGAGGTTCCGGCGGTGGAGGTTGGCCCCCATCAGGGCCCGGAGCTCCGTCAGCGTGTCCTCGTAGCGCCGGACCTTGCAGGGCACCGTGGCCCGGCCCAGCTTCCGGGCGGCCATAACCCGGCGGTGGCCGCTGACGATGCGGAAGCGCTCCGTCCCGGAGGGGCCGCCCTCTATGGGCGTGACCACGATATCCTCCAGAAAGCCGTCCTTTTCCAGGGAGGCCAGGGTGGAGAGAAACTGCTCGTCCTCCGCCATGGAAAAGCGGTTCAGGGGGTTGTCCTCCAGCGCGTCCAGGGGAAGCTGGCGCACAAGCTCCCCGTTGACCGCCGAGGCGTTCTCGGCCGTTTTTTGCAGGGTGGAGAAAATCGAGGGGTTTTTTCTCGCCATCCGTCAGCCCTCCATCCGCGCCAGCAGCTCGTCCGCCAGGGCCGCGTAATCCGCCGCCGCCGTGCACCTGGGGGAGAAGCGGCACAGGGGCAGCAGGGCGATGGGGGCTTTTTTCACGTCGATGTTTTTCCGTATGTAGGTCTGAAAGGCCAGCTCCGGCAGCAGGGCGGGGAGATTGGCAATCATTTCCCGGTCCAGGCTGGCCCCGGTCTCCACGGCGGTCATGAAGATGCCCAGGACCTGAATCTCCGGGTTGCCGCTCTCCCGCACGTCCCGGACCGTCTCCAGCATCACGTCATAGCCCTCGATGGAGTTCTTGTCCACCTTGATGGGAATGAGGACGTACTGGGCGGCCATAAGCACGTTGATGTTGAACAGGGACTCCAGGGACGGGGAGCAGTCGAAGAACACGAAATCGTACTCCGGCGGAATCTGGGGCAGGAGGCGGCGGAGCACCGTGTCCCTTCCGAAGCGCAGCTCCTGCATGGCGAGCAGCGCCGGGGCCAGCAGGCCGCCCCCCCGGATTAAGTCCAGCCCCTCCGTGGAGGTGCGGCAGATGGTCTCGGCCAGGACGGGGCCCTTCCCGGTAATCACGTCCGCCAGGGTGGCGGCGGGAACCTCCGTCAGCTCCAGGTTGCTGGTGGCGTTGCCCTGGGTGTCCGTGTCGATGAGCAGCACCCGCCGGCCCCGCTGGGCCAGCTCCCCGGCCAGGTTGATGGCGGAGGTGGTTTTTCCCGTGCCGCCCTTCTGGTTCATGATGGCGATGGTTTTCATGCCCGTTCCTCCTTCCGCTCCAGAGATTCGATGCTGGCCACCTGCTCCAGGACGCTGTCCAGAATCAGCTGGCTCATGCTCATGCGCAGCTTTGCCGCCGCCATTTTGATGCGGGTCCGCTCGTCCTCCGTGGCGTAGACCAGGAGCTTCACCTTTTTTTCGCCCTCCATCGGCAATTCCTCCGTTTTTCCGACATTATGATATCATTGGTTAAAACTGATTATGACATCATAATATCTCCCTGTCAAGGGGAAACGCGTCGGAAGGGGGAGGACCCGCCCGGCGGGAGGCGCGGGCGGAGCCGCGCTTTTTGTATAAAAAGGAAAAAACTGGACATTTTCCGCCGGAGGGGGTACAATGGAGGCAGGCCGCCTCCAACGCGGGCGAGTTCGGGGCCCCGGCGGGGCCCTCAGGGACGGGGGATTTGAACATGGTATTTATTTCGTATTCCTGGGATTCGGAGGAGCATGGCAAACGGGTCGAGCGGCTGGTGAAGCTTCTGAGGAGAAGCGGGGTTCAGGTGGTCTGGGACCGGGACATGGCGCTGGGGAAGCGGATTCCCTCCTTTATGGAGGAGTCGCTGCAAACCTGCGATCAGGCCCTGTTCATCTGCACGCCCAGGTACAAGAGCAAGGCAGACGAACGGGACGGCGGCGTGGGCTATGAGACCAACGTCATCACGGGAGACGTCTTCCGCAACCACAACGACATGAAGTACATCCCCGTGCTGTTTGAGGGGGACTGGGACTCCGCCCTGCCGGTCTGGGCCAGCGGCAAGCTGGGCGCGGACCTGCGGCAGGAGAGCATGCGGGAGTATGAGAAGCTGCTGGACGCGCTGGGGGGCCGGGAGGAGGCGGTTTTTCCGCCCGCCCGGAGGGAGGTCCCGGAGGACGAACCGGAGGAGGAGCCGGAGCCCCCCGAGGAGCCCGCCGGCCCGGAGGAGCGCCGGGCGCTGGAGCAGGTTTACGGGGAGCTGCTGGAGCTGAAGGCGTGGCTTGTGAGGCTGGAGTACACGGAGAACGGCGGCATGCGGGACCCCGGCGGAGCCGAGGAGGAAGCGGACGGAAGGACGGAAACGCTGGACGCGCTTAAGGAGACCTACGACTTCCTGCTGAAAAAAGAGACGATGGACGTGCTGGAAGCCTTTCTGCGCCGCTGGCAGGATTTCATGTACCTCTATGTAAACTTTGAGAGGGTGGCGGAGGCGGAGCCCGCGAGACTGGCCGAGTGGGAAAAGAAAGGGCGGCTGGCCAGGATGTTCAGCGCCAAGCCCGACGTCAGGGGGGCTATGCGGAGCCGGTACAGAGAGGTAAAGGACGCGTGCAACAGCGCCCTCACCGCCATCACGAGGCGGCTTGGCTGAGGGGAAGGGCCCGGGGAGTTCCCCGGGCCCTTCCTGGTGGACGGTGCGCTTTATAGAGGAGGGAGGATGGAATCAGGCGATTCCGTAAAGAACGCAAAAGCGCTGCATGAAAACCGCGAAGTGGGCGCGGGAGGCGGTGCCGCCGGGATTCAGCGTCCCGGCGGAGGTGCCGCCCATCACGCCGCTGGCCACGGCCCAGGAAAGGGCCTCCTGGGCGTATCCGGCCACGCTGCCGCTGTCGGGGAAGCGGCTGAGGTCCGCCCGCCCGGCGGTGGAATAGCCCATCATCTGGGCATAGCGGTAGAGCATGGTCACCATCTGCTGGCGGCTCATGGTCCCGGTGGCGTTGGAGCCGTCGGACACGCCGCTGGACATGGCCCAGGCCCTGGCGGCGGCCATGTCGGCAGGGCTGGAGCCGTTCAGGCGGCCCAGCACCATCCAGAGCTGCTGGCGGGTGACGCTGCGGTTGGGGGCGAAAATGCCGTTGCCGTAGCCGCCCATGATGCCCTTGTTGGCGGCCCAGGTAATCTGCTCATAGGCCCAGAACCCGGCGGGCACGTCGCTGAAGACGGGCGCGGCGGTTTCGGGCTCGGCGGTCACGGCCTTGAAGGAGGCTTCCACGGTCACCTTGCCGTCCGGCATGATGAAGGTGAATTTGCCGTCGCCCGCCTCCGTCACGCGGATGGTTCTGCCGTCCTCGTCCTTCACGGTCAGCTTGTCCAGCTCATAGCCCTTGTGGGGCCGGACCGTGATGGTGACGGTGTCGCCCTCGTCGGCCCGGGTGGGGTTGACGGAGACGGAGCCGTTGGACGTGCGGTTTACGCCGATGGAGTAGTCGCCGGAGGCGGAGCTTCCGCCGCCGCCGCCTCCGCCACCGCCGCCTCCGCCGGAGGACTTGGAGACGGTAACGGTGCAGGAGGCGGTGTAGGTCTCGCCGTTGGTGCTGACCACGGTGACGGTGATGACGGCCGTTCCGGCCTTCACGCCCTTCACAGCGGCGCTGGCCGCGTCCTTCGCGTCGGCGGCCACGGCGGCGACGCTCTCGTCGCTGCTCGTCCATGTGATGCTGGTCCACTCGCCATTGTCGGGGGTCAGGACGGCGGTCAGGGTCTTGGAGCCGTTCACCCGGACGCTGGCGGTCTTGGGCAGGGAGACGGCGGTAACGGGCGCGTCCTCCCCGTCGGGAATGGTATACTCGATGTACCCGTCTCCGCCGAAGTCCACGCCGGGCACCCGGAGGCGCAGGACGTTTCCGGCCTCAAGGGTGGGGATGGGCTCGCCCTCGAAATCGTAGGTAAAAACGCCGCCCTCCTTGGCCCGGAAGTTGAAGGACCTCACGATTTTGAAATCCTCCTCCGCCGCGGCCTCGGACTCCTTGACCAGCAGGGAGCAGAGGTAATACGTCGCGCCTTCCGTCAGGCCCTTCAGGCTTACGCTGATTTTTTTGGAGCCGGCCTCGGCGCGGATGGCGGATTCCTCCCCCGCCGCGAAGGCCGCCCCGGTCAGGGAGAGACAGAGAACGGCGCTCAGCAAAAGCGCGGTGATACGTTTTGTCATTTGTCTTCTCCTTACCCGTTACAGAATATCGTCAACGAAATCGGCGGCAATGCGGACCGCGTCCTCAATATTGGGCGTGCCGTCGCCGTTGAGGGTCATCTTGCCGATGATGGCGCAGATGTTGTCAATTTCGCTGTCGGGCGCGTTGACGCCGGCGTCCACGGTTTTCTCCTGCATCTCCTCCGCCAGGGGCTTGGTGCTTATGTAGTTGAGGGAGCCGTCGCTGGCCTTCAGGGCGGTGATGAGGCTTTCGTCGGCCTCGATGGCGTAGACGTGGTCCCGGCCGGAGCCCGTGTTCTGCATCGTGTTGGCCTCCAGCTTCACAGCGCCGCCGTCAACCACCACGAAGTCGGAGAAGTGGCGGGTGAAGAAGGTGAACGCGCCCGCGCTGGGTGCGCTCTGGCGGACATGGAAGTAACGGCCGCCGTTCAGGTAGGCGACCACGGGCTTGGCCGCTGTGGTGGACACCTTGACGGTGACGGCCACGGGAACGTCAAAGGTGCTGACGGCGCTTCCGTTGGCGCTCAGGTCCAGGCTGACGCCGCCCAGGACGGTGGCGCTGGCGGTGACCTTGGTTACGGTAAGGGCGACGTTCTGGGTGGACTTAAAGGCGGCGACGGGCAGGGCCACGGCGGCAACCTCGGTCTTGACCTCCACGGTGGTGACGCTGTTGGTTGTCTTTTTGGCCTCGTCCAGCAGGGCCTTGGGCAGGTTGACCTTCACCTCAGTGGCGTTGGTGGTGGTAACCTCCACCGTCACAGCGCCGTCGGCGGCGCTGGATACCATGGAGCTGGCTTCTTTTTCGTCCACATCGAAACTGGCCTCGGCCTTGCCGTTTTCAACGGGGACCGTTGCGGTCACGGTGCTGCCTTCGATGGAGCTCACGGTGCCCTTGCAGACCGTGTCAAGGTCCGCGTCAGCGGCGGAGCAGACGGGGCAGTTCTGATTGGGCTTGCCCGCCTCGCACTTGGTGTCGCAGGCGCACTCCTTCTCGACGGTGACGGGAGTTCCCGTCAGCTGGCCGACGTATACGTTATCAAGGGTGTAATAGTGGAACACATCCTGGTCCTGCACCTTTTTAAAGGTGTAGTACTGGCCCTGGTCGGGCTCGCTGGTGACTGCCCCGGTGCTGTCGTCCACGGTCAGCGTGACCTCCTGGCCGTTCAGCGTCACCTTCCAGGCGGCGGCGAGGGCGGACAGGGGCAGCAGGCTCAGAACCATGCAGAGGGTCAAAAGTACGGCGGTAATCTTCTTTTTCATCTGACTGATTTTCCTCCTGATTGTTAGGATTCCCGCGTTTTCACTGCGGAAAAACCGGGCGCTTTAAGAAAAGTTTCCCCCCTCTCTCCATATTCATCCCCCCTTTGGCGGGGAATGTCAAAAAGTACACTTTTTGACAGGAAGGACGCGCCGCCTTTGGGGGCTTCCGTCCGCCCCCGCCGCCGCCCGTGAGGGGGGCCGCCTATGTTACAAAGCTGTAACAACCGGGAAAATCTTTAAAAAACGGTTGCAATCACAGGTTAAGTATGGTAAATTGAGCGTGGTGGAAAATTCTCAAAAGGTGTACTTTTTGAGAGGTCCGCCTTGTTCCGTGCCTCCCCCGGGGAGGCGTTTTTTTCTGCCCGGTAGGCCCGCAGGCGGCGGTAAAAGGTGGCCCGGCTCATGCCGCCCCGGCGGAGGGCCTCCTCCAGGGGGAGGCGCTTTTCCTCCCAGGCCGCCGCCAGGAGGGCGAAGTCCTCCGGCGGCTCCAGGGGGGGCCTGCCGAAGCGTACGCCCCGGTCCCTGGCGGCTGCGATGCCCTGCTTCTGGCGGCTGCGGATGCTCTCCCGCTCGCTCTGGGCCACGAAGGAGAGGATTTGCAGAACCAGGTCCGCGATAAAGGTCCCCATCAAATCCCTGCCGTTCCGGGTGTCCAGCAGGGGCATGTCCAAAACGCATACGTCCGCGCCGATTTCCCGGGTCAGGAGCCGCCACTGCTCCTGGATTTCCTGATAGTTCCGGCCCAGGCGGTCAATGCTCATGACGACGAGCAGGTCGCCGGACCGGAGCCGCTTTAAAAGGGCCTGGTACTGGGGGCGCGCGAAGTCCTTCCCGGACTGCTTGTCCAGATAGATTTGGCCCACGCCCTGCTCCCGCAGGGCGATCAGCTGCCGGTCCTCATTCTGGTCCGCGCTGGACACGCGGGCGTAACCGTAAGTTTTCATAGCTCCTCCTTCCGCCGCCGGGACCCGGCGGCGCCGCGCTTTTATACAATTATATACAATTAATATACGGCAGCTTTTGTATCTGCCGCCGCGCCTTTTTCAGAGGTAGTATGCGCAGCTTCCGGCGGCGGGGAAGGGAGCCCGGGGGAAAGTCCCCGGAAACGCGAAAGAAGCGCCGCCCTTTCGGGCGGCGCTTCATGCTGTTTAAGGGTGGAAAGGCCGGGGCCCTATTCAAAACAGAGGTCATGTGAGGAACAGGAAATACCCCACTGCCAGCAGATCCGCGCAGCCCCCGGGACTGAGTCCGTCCCGGATCAGCTCCCGGTCAAAGGCGGCGAGCTCCGCCTGAAACTCCCCGGAGGGAGCGTCCAAAACCTGCTGGGCCCGGCGGGCGGCGGCCTCCAGGGCGGCGCGCCCTCCCCGGCGGAGGATGTTGGCGTCCTCCACATGGGCGATCAGGGCCAGCAGGGCCCGGCGGCCGCCCTCTTCGGGGGATTCCGCCTGCCGGAGGACGGGGAGGACCCAGCGCCGCGCGGAGGCGAAAGCCCGGAGGGCCTCTCCCCGGGCGCCTCCGGGGAGGCTGCCGGCCGCCTGCCCGGCAGGGGCGGGCGCGCAGGCGGCCAGCGCCGCCGCCCTCCGGCAGAGAGCCTCCGCCGGAGGAGGGCCGTCCTCGCCGCCGGGCAGGCCGCGGGCGTAGAGCTGCCCGGCGGCCGTGCAGAGGAGGCCCAGGGAGAAGATCAGGCCCTGGTGGGTGTTCACGCCGCCGGTGGCGGCGCGCATGGCCTCCTCAGCCTGAATGCCGAGGGACCGGGCGGCGGAGAACAGCGCGCCGTCCTCCAGCTCCGGCGAACGGGCGCCCAGGAGGCACAGCCTCCGGAACCAGGGCGTCAGGGCCGCCGCGCTGTCCAGGAAGGTAAAGAAATCCATGTCCCGGTGGGCGCCGCTGTTCCGGCGGTCCACCAGTCCGGGCTTGGGGGTGACGGAGACCTCGTAGAGCATGGCCCGGAGGGCCCGGGTGGAGACGCGCTCCGCCCACCGGGCGGAGAAATACTCCATCAGCAGCCGGACGGCCTCCTGCTGGAGCTGCTCCACAGAGTGGCGGCGGCTCCGGCCGCAGACGGCCGCCGTCTCCCCGCAGAGAAGACAGCTGCGGGGAGGACGGCCCGTTTCCCTGCGGGAGAGCTTCCGGCCGTCTTCCAGCAGGAGGTCCAGATCCAGCAGGCGGCCCAGGGGGCCGCCGTCCTCCACCGCGCACAGCGCGTCCTTGGCGGCCAGAGGGGAGAGGCCCCGCGCCAGATAGAAGGCGCAGGGCCCGGCCGGGCTCAGCCGTTCCTCCAAAAAGCGGCAGGAGCCCCCTGCCCGGGTCAGGGCCGCCTCCGCCAGAAGGCGGCCCGCCCGATAGCCCAGGCGGAGAAGGGGAAAGTCCTTCACCGGCCCCGCCATGTTGAGGCTCAGGCACAGCAGGGGGCCGCCGTGTGCGGCCAGCAGGCGGCGCTGGGTCCCGGCCCTCAGCTCCCGCTCGGCCAGCATGTCCTCCAGCGGCACAAGATCAGTTCCCAGAATCGTCCGTAGCTCCATGACGGTATACCTCCAGCAGATATCGATAGGTTTCGGGGGGAACCAGGGGACGCAGGGCCTCCAGCTCCCCCTGCCGGAAGAGCGCCCGGACCCGGCTGGCGCTGATGGGCTCTCCGCCCTCGTTCAGACGGGGGAGGACCACCGGCTGGACGCCCCAGCCGGGGAGGAGGTCCAGCATCTGCTGATTGTAGGCCCTGGTAATGGGACACAGGGGCTCCTCCCCCACGAAGCGCAGGGTGATGCCAAGGGGGGCGGCGAAGCGCTGGGCAAAGAGCTTCAGGTCCAGCTCGGCGCTGTGGAAGGCGGCGTTTTCCCGGTCCTTGAGAAAGTAGGTGGGGAAGGTGGCGGCGGAGATCAGGTAGTCTCCGGTGGGACAGACCACCGTGTCCGGCAGGTCGGCCAGATTCCGCCGGGCCAGCTCCAGCCGGTCCTCCGCGGAGAAAAAGCTCCGGTCCTCCGACAGCAGGAAGAAGTACAGAAAACCGCACCGCTCCGCCGCCTGTTCCGCCAGCCAGCGGTGCCCCCGGGTGAAGGGATTGCAGTTGGCCACGATGGCCCCCACGGGCCCCCCCGCCCGGGGCGGCCTGGGCAGGGCGGCGGCAAAATCCGCCGCGCCGTTTCGCCGGTTCTCCATCAGCAGCATGCCGGCGGTCTCCGCCACCGGGTAGAAGCCCATGCCGCCGAAGAGGGCCCGGTTGCCCGGCTTCGTACACAGCATCAGGTGTTCCCGGCCCTCCTGGAAGGCCTGCCGGGTGAGCTGGCTGACCACCGCGGCGCAGAGACCGTCCCCCTGGCGGCCGGGGTCCACGGCGATGTATTGCAGCACATTGCCGTCCAAAGAGCCGGTGGCCAGGGGCGTTTCGTCCTCCAGCAGGGTCACGGTAAAGGCCGGCGGGGACTCCGGCGGGGTCAGGCCGTTTTGGGAGAGAAAGCTCCGCACCGCCTGAAAGCGGCGGCCCCGAAGCCTTCCGAGGGTCCATTCCATTTTTGCGCCTCCTTTTCGGAAGGGGGACACGGCGGCCCCTGCCCGGGGCCGCCGCGAACGTTAATCCTCCACCTGCCGGATGAGGTCCATGATGGAGCCGTCCCGGTAGGTGACGACGCCAACGGCCCTGTTCGTATAAGCGATGGGAGCGGGAACGCCCACAATCCGCCGGGCCTTCTGCTGGAGCTCCTCCATCGTGGAGACGGCGATGCCCGCGCCGGCCAGGCGCTGGCGCAGCTTGTAGCGCCGGGGGTTGACGGCAATGCCGTAGTCGGTGACGACCACGTCCACCGTTTTTCCGGGAGTGACGACGGTGTTGACCTTGTCTACCACGCAGGGAATGCGCCCCCGGACCAGGGGACAGACGACGATGGCCAGGGCCGCGCCGTAGGCGGTGTCCGGGTGTCCGCCAATGGCGCCCCGGATCACGCCGTCGGACCCGGTGAGGACGTTGACGTTGAAGTCCGTGTCCACCTCCAGGGCGGAGAGGACCACGGCGTCCAGCAGATTCACGGCGCAGCCGGAGTCGGCGAGGCTGGCGTAATAGGAGGCGGAGATCTGCTGATGGAAGCGGTTGTTCTTCAGGGATTCCGCCGCCCGGAGGTCGAAGGACTGCACGTCCAGAATCTTCTTAATGAGCCCTTCCTCATGGAGGTCCACAATGGAGCCGGTGATGCCGCCCAGGGCAAAGCTGGCGGTGATGTTCCCGGCCAGCATCTTCTCCCGCAAAAAGCGGATCACCGCCAGGGAGGCGCCGCCGGAACCCATTTGGATGGAGAAGCCGTCCTGAAACACGCCGCTGGCGGCAATGACGCTGGCGGCGGACTCGGCGATGGCCAGCTCCTTGGGATTTTTGGTAAAGCGGGTGGCGCCGGACATGATGCCGGCGGGATCGCCGATCTGCGGCACCTCCACGATATAGTCGACGTCGGTGGAGGGAATGCCGAAGGGGGCGTTGGGGTACTGTACAATGTGATTGGTCAGGATGATGGTTTTGGCGGCGTGCTGGGCGTCGCATTTGGCGTATCCCATGGAGCCGCACATGACGCCGCCGTCCACGTCCCGGCTGTATCCGTTGGCGTTGCCGTAGGGATCGCAGGAAGGGGCTCCCAGAAAGGCCACGTCAATGGGCAGCTCGCCGCTCTCAATGGCCCGGGCCCGGCCGCCGTGGCTGCGGAAGACCACGGGAACCTCCATCAGCCCATGAGAGATGGCGTCCGCCAGCTCGCCCCGGAGGCCGGAGGTCTCGATCCGGCGGATGACGCCGTTTTGGATGTGCCGGATCAGGGGCGCGTGGCAGTCCGACAGGGAGGAGGCGGCCAGGGTCAGGTTCCGGAAGCCCATTTCCGCCAGCTTGTCCAGTACCAGGTTGACGATGTAGTCGCCGTTGCGGAAGTGGTGGTGGAAGGAAATGGTCATCCCGTCCCGCAGGCCGGAGAGGCGGACGGCCTCTTCCAGGGAGGGGACAATCTTGCTGTAAGACGCTTTCCGCTCCGCCAGGGTGGAATAGCTCTTGCCCAGGCTTTCATCGGAGAAGCGCCCGCCCAGGCGGCCGAGCTCCTCCCGGCAGGGAATCTGGTATTCACTCATTGATGCCGTCCTCCTTTTGCAGAACTCCCGCGGCCCTGGCCAGGGCCAGGACGCGCTGGGCCCGCAGCACGATGGGACGGTCCACCATCCTGCCGTTCAGGGAGATCACGCCGGAGCCCTTCCGGTTGGCCTCCTCAATGGCGTCCATCACCGCCAGGGCCTTCGAGATATCCTTTTCCGTGGGGGTGTAAACCTCATGGACCGTCTTGATCTGCCGGGGATTGATGATCGACTTCCCGTCAAAGCCCAGCTGATGGATCAGCTCCACCTCGGCCCGGAAGCCCTCCTCGTTGTTGACGTCGCTGTATACGGTGTCGATGGCGTCGATGCCGGCGGCCCGGGCGGCCAGCAGAATCATGCTTCGTCCGAACAGCAGCTCGACGCCGCCGGGCGAGCGGCTGGTCTTCAGGTCGGTGACATAGTCCTCGGCCCCCAGGGCGATGCCGGTGAGGCGCTTGCTGGAAAAGGCGATCTCCCTGGCGTTCAGCACGCCGGCGGCGCTCTCGATGGCGGCCATCATGAGGGTGGAGCCCTCCTCGATGCCGCTTTCCCGCTCAATGCGGGCGATTTCCCGCTCACAGGCCAGCACGTCCTCCGCCGTTTCGGTCTTGGGCAGGCGGATGACGGCCCGGCGGGTGCGGACGATGGCCTCCAGATCCTCCCGGCCGCCCTTGGAGGCGGGGTCGTTGACCCGTACCACCAGCTCCTTGTCCCCGTAGTCCAGGGTCATCAGGGCCTGGTACACCAGGAAGCGGGCGGCGTCCTTTTCGCCCAGGGAGACGGAATCCTCCAGGTCGAACATGATGGCGTCCTGGCCGTAGATGCCGGCGTCCTTGATCATGCCGGGGTTGTTGCCCGGTACAAAGAGCATCGTGCGTCTCAAGCGTTTCATGTCCGCACCTCCCACTGATAGTCGTCCCGCCCGCAGGCCCGGAAGGCGCCGGCCTTCACCCGGGCCCGGATCACGCAGTCCAGGGCGCCCTTGTCCACGGCGGCGACCCGGGCGTCCTGAATCCCCAGTTCCGTCAGGGTCTCGGTGATGGCGGAGCGGATGGCGGCTCCGAACTGCTTTTCCACGGTGCTGTTCAGGTCGATCACGATGCCTCCCTCCTCATTCGGGGAGATCGTCACCATGATGTCGCTGGATTCCATGGTGCCGGATACGGCGGCTTTCTTCACACGCATTGTTTTCCGTCCTCTCCTTTCGGCGGCGCGGTCCTCAGTTGTCCGCACCGGCGTAGTAATTGATCAGGCAGCCCGCCAGAATGATGGAGGCCTCCTCCTGGGAGAGGCCCTTCATATGCAGGGTGATCTCCCGGGCGGGACCGTCTGCGGGGAGGAGCCAGGCGCTTACCTGGGGGGCCAGCGACCGAACGGCCTCATAAATGCCGGGAATGAAAATCAGGTCCCCGGGGGAGAAGCGTTCCGCCGGATCGCCGTCCCAGGTGAAGGGGATCATGCCCCAGTTGACCAGATTGGAGCGGTAGCGCTTGGTGGCGTATTCCACGCAGATGTTGGCCAAGCCCCCCAGCACCCGCTGGCAGGAGGCCGCCTGCTCCCGGGCGGATCCGTCCCCGGGCCGCTTGGAACAGACGACGCTGCCGAAGCAGGTTTCCCGGAGAAAGGCGTCGTTGTCGCCGTGGAAGCCTGTCTTCTCCCGGACCCTCCGCGCCAAATCCTCCAGCTCCTGGGAGAGGCGTCCGCTCTGGCGGCAGCGCTCCAGATCCTGAACGGCCTTCGCCCGGACCACATAGGCGGGGTCCCGCCGGGAGAGGGTGAAGTCCGCCATGCGGATAGGATTGGAGCGGTAGGAGGAGGTATCCCCGGAGGGAATCAGCTCGTCGGTGGTGGTCACGCTGTCGGGAATGACGGAGGCGACCTCCAGCAGGGCGTTTTTCTGAAGGGCGATCATCTCCGGCCAGTCGGTGATGTTGGGGCCCAGCCGCAGCTCCGTCTCCGGCTTGGGGCGGCCGAAGCCGTTGTAGACCGTTTTGGCGTACAGGGTTCCGTCATAGCGGTACTCCGGCACGGAGTCGTCGTAGTCCGCCTCGGTCGCGGGGGTGAGCCACCCGCCGTTGACGGCGGTGGCCGCGATGGAGCGGGCGTCCATCAGGGCTACGGAGGCCATCTGGTTCTCCTTGGGCTTGGAGCCCTCCCGGTTGGGGAAGTTGCGGGTGGTGTGCCGGATGGCGATGGACCCGTTGGAGGGCACGTCCCCGGCGCCGAAGCAGGGCCCGCAGAAGGAGGGCTTGAGGATCGCTCCGGCGGAAATCAGCTTCCCGGCCGCGCCGGTCCGCAGCAGCTCCATCAGCACGGGGCCGCTGGCGGGATACACGCTCATGGTGAAGAACTCGTTGGGAATGGCCTTGCCGTCCATGATGCGGGCGGCGTGCACCAGGTTTTCAAAGCTGCCGCCGGAACAGCCGGCGATATCCGCCTGGTCCACCCGGAAGCGGCCGCCGCGCAGCTTGCTTTTCAGGTCCAGCCGGAGATTGGGATTTGCGATCTGGGTCTGGGCCTTCCGCTCCACTTCGTCCAGGATGTCCTCGGGATGCTCCAGGAACTCCCGGATGGAATAGACGTTGCTGGGGTGGAAGGGGAAGGCGATCATGGGCTCTATCGCGTCCAGGTCAATGACCACGGCTCCGTCATAGCATGCGCCGGCCCCCGGGTTCAGCGTCCGGTAGTCCTCCGGGCGGCCGTGAATGCGGAAATACTTTTCCACTTCGCCGTCCGTGCGCCAGACGGAGGTGAGGCAGGCGGTTTCCGTGGTCATCACGTCGACGCCGTTGCGGAAATCAATGGAGAGGGCCTCCACGCCGGGCCCCACGAATTCCAGGACCTTGTTCTTCACAAAGCCGTTGGAGAACACCGCGCCCACCAGAGCCAGGGCGATGTCCTGGGGACCCACGCCGTGGCGGACCCGGCCCTTCAGCCACACGGCGACGACCTCCGGCGGCGTGATGTCGTAAGTGCGGCCCAGGAGCTGCTTGACCAGCTCGCCGCCGCCCTCGCCCACGCCCAGGGTGCCCAGGGCGCCGTAGCGGGTGTGGGAGTCGGAGCCCAGCACCATGCGCCCGCAGCCGCTGAGCGTCTCCCTGGCGTAGGAGTGAATGACGGACTGATTGGCCGGGACAAAAATGCCGCCGTATTTTTCACAGGCGGACATGCCGAACATGTGGTCGTCCCGGTTGATGGTGCCGCCTACGGCGCAGAGGGAGTTGTGGCAGTTGGTCAGCACGTAGGGCAGGGGAAACTCCTTCAGGCCGCTGGCCCTGGCCGTCTGGATCACGCCCACATAGGTGATGTCGTGGGAGATGAGGGAGTCGAATTTCAGCTTCATGGAACCGCCGGAGGCGGTGTTGTGCGCGTTCAGGATGCGGTAGGCGATGGTTTCCTCCCGGCCCTCCGGCAGGGCCGGGAGATCGTCCAGAACCTGGGGGCCCTCCGGGCCCAGCCGGACCGGCTGGCGGATCAGTTGAATCATACGGATGTACCTCCCAAGGCGGCGGAGCCGCCGTTCATTTTTGAAGTTTGCAGGATGCGGGAACGGCTTCCCCCCTGCTCCGGCAGGGAGGAAAGCCGTCTGAGGCGCCGGACGGAAGTCAGGCGGCGGATTTGCCCCGGTTCAGCAGCTTTTTGACCGGGGGACCGACCCAGGGCCAGAGGATAAAGGCCGCAGATACGATCACCAGGGCGCAGCTGATGGGGCGCTGGAGGAAGATCAGCGCGGAGCCGGTATACACCAGGCTGTTGATGAAGTTGGACTCCATCATGCCGCCCAGGATACTGGCCAGAATGAAGGGCGCGGTGGGAATGTCGAACTTATAGAACACATAGCCCACGACGCCGAAGGCAATGGCCACGCCCACGTGGAAGGGGTTGTTCTTGTAGGCGTAGGCGCCGGCCATGCACAGGGCCAGGATGCCGGCGGAGAGAACCTTGGGGTTCAGCTTCAGCACCTGGGCCGCGAGGTACTTGCAGTACAGCAGAGCCATGGGCAGCATCATGATGTTGCCCGCCAGGAAGGCCACGATGATGAGATAGGCCATGTCCGGGTTCTTGGTAAACAGGGTGGGGCCCGCCACCATGCCGTGAATGGTCAGCGCGCCGATGAACAGGGCGGCGGTGGAGTTGCCGGGGATGCCCAGGGACAGCAGCGGCACCATGGAACTGGCCACTACGGCGTTGTTGGCGGCCTCCGGGGCGGCGATGCCCTCCCACTCGCCGGTTCCGAACTTCTTCTCCGGGTGGACCCGCTTCTCCACGTCGTAGGCGGTGAAGATGGCCATGGTCATGCCCGCGCCGGGGAGGCAGCCCAGAATGTTGCCGATGGCGGAGGCCCGCAGCCAGGTGGGCAGCAGCCGCCTGCACATGGCCCGGTCGGGGAAGGCCACCTTGTCGCCGGTGTGGGCGTGGACCTCGTGCTCGGCCTCTTCCACCATTTCGCTGTCCCAGCCGTCGCTCTTTCTGCCCGCCTTCTCCGCGATTTTCAGCACGGAGAGAATGCCGAACAGGCCGATCATCCGGGGCACCAGGGGAATGCCGTCCATCAGGCTCATGGCCCCAAAGGTGAACCGGGTCATGCCGGTGGAGGTGCTGACGCCCACACAGCTGAGCCACAGGCCGAAGCCCATGGATAAAAAGTGCTTCCAGCAGTCCTTGCCCGCCATGCCGATGACGGTGGCGATGCCCAGCATGCCCAGCATAAAGTATTCCGGAGGACCGAATTTCAGGGCCACGGAGGCCAGCACCGGGGAGAGGAACATCAGGACCAGGGCGCTGCAGATGCCGCCGAAGACGGAGCTGGTCATGCACACGCTCAACGCCTGGAGCCCGTGCCCCTTTTGCTTCAGCGGATAGCCGTCATAGGCCGTGACCACGGCGGAGGCGGTTCCGGGAATTTCCAGCAGCACTGCGGGGATGGAGCCGCCGCAGGCGGAGGAGCAGTAGATGCCCACCAGCAGGGCGAAGGCCAGCGTGGGCTTCATGCCGAAGGTGACGGGGATCAGCACGGCGATGGTGATGCTGTCGTTCAGCCCCGGCAGCGCGCCCACCGTCAGGCCCAGCACAACGCCTGCGAACAGCGTCAGAAGCACGACGGGGTCGGCCAGCTGCTGAAAGCCGAGTAAGATGTTTTCCATATGGACGGTTCCTCCTTACAAAAACAGTGTGGGCAGGGGGACGTGCAGCAGGCCGTAGAACACGCCGAAGACCACGGCGGCGATGCCCACGGCGGCGGGGGCCAGGATCTTGTACCGCCTGTAGCCCAGCGCCCGCATGATGAAAGCGCCCAGCAGAACCGTGTCAAGGAAAAAGCCGATTTTTTTCAGCAGGAACACGTACAAAAACATGGCGGCCAGGCACATCAGCACCCGGAGAAGGTTGGTGTCCCGGAAGCGGTCCTTGTGCTCCGCCTTCCTCAGCTCGGAGATCAGGTCGATGACGGAGATGACGATGATGACATAGGAGACCAGGGCGGGAAAGGTGGCGTCGCGCTTATTCATGGACAGGGTGGAGACCTTGATCCAGATTCCGAACAGCAGGAACACGACAGGGCTTAAAAGGGAAACCAGTTTGTTTTTCGTCATTTTTGTACCTCTCTGTAAAGAAAGGGCCGCGGCGGGCGGAACCGCCCGCCGCAGCCCTTTAATATAGTAGGGTCCGTATGAGAGGGGATTATTCGCCGGCCTGCAGATAATCCTTCAGGCTCATAAAGAGGTCGGTCTTCATTTCGATGAACTCCTGATACTCGGCGGCGGACTTGCAGGCGGGCGTCAGGTTGGCCTCCTTCATGGCGTTGATGAACTCGTCGCTGCTGCACAGCTTGGTGAACTCCTCCACCAGGTAGTTGTACACGTCGTCGGGGACCTTGGAGGAGCAGGAGATGGCGCGGTCCGCGCCGTCGATGAAGCCGTCATAGCCCAGCTCCTTGAAGGTGGGGATGTCGGGCAGGCCCTCGAAGCGCTCGTTGGTCATGATGGCGATGCCCTTGATGTTTCCTTCCAGAATGGCGTCGGCGCACTCGCCCGCCGTGAGGCAGGTCACGTCGGCGTGACCGCCCATCAGCTCGGAGATCTGGACGCTGCCGGAGTCCACATGGATGCAGTCATAGTTGATCTTGGAGCCGGTGGCCGCCTCCAGCTTGGAGGTCCAATCCAGGGTGCGGACATGGCTGGAGGTGCCGAAGCCGGAGTCGTTGGCGATCAGGGTGTTGGTCTTGGCGTATTCCAGCAGGCCCGCGATGTCGTCAAAGGGGGCGTCGGCCCGGGCCACCAGGACGGCGGGGTCCGCGTTGGCGCAGATGATGGTCTTGAAGTCATCCGCAGTGAAGGGAACGTCCTTCAAAATGGGGTTGCTGATGCCGGAGGCCGTGAAGGTCAGCAGGGTGTAGCCGTCGGGAGCGGCCGTGTTGGCCACATAGGCCTGTCCGATGGCGCCGCCGCCGCCGGGCTGGTTTTCCACGATGATATTTTTCCCGTTGAAGTAGCCGTTTTCCATGGCGATTTTCGCGATGATGCGGCCATAGATGTCGTTGCCTCCGCCGGCATCAAAGGGGACGACGAGGGTGATGTCCTTCTCAGGGAAGGCCAGCTCGGCGCCCTGGGCTCCGGCGGCACCGGAGCTGTCGGAGCCGCCGGAGCCGCTGCCGGCGGGCTCTTTGGAGCCGCCGCCGCCGCAGGCCGCCAGAGCCAGGACCAGAACGAGGCTGAGAGCGAGTGCAAGAAACTTTTTCATTGTAATACCTCCATAATTTTTTATTAAAAGAGGGAACCCTCTTTTACACAGGGAAAGCAGGCGGCGCTCAGCGGGCGTCGAAGCCGTCCAGCAGCTGCAAAAGCTCGTCCATGCTGGGGATGTCGATGCTGTGGACGGCGTAGTGAGCGTACTCCACCCGGCCTTCCGCGTCCACGATGAAAAGGGCGGGCAGCTGCTGGGCCTCTCCCTCGCCGGTCTTGCGCTGGTAATGGCGGGCGGCCACCGCCTCCTGCTTGGCCTGCATCCGGGCAAGCCCCTCGGGAGTGGCGGGCATCCGGTCTTCCTTGGCGGCGGCGGCGCGGATGTCCAGGGCCGTGTAAAACGCGTGGGCGGTGTCGCACACCACGCCGAAGGGAACCTGAAATTCTCCCTTCAGGCCGGTGATGGATTCCCGGCTGCTTTGCAGGACCACAAAAACCTGGGCGTCCTTGGCGGTAAAGCGGGCGTACTGCCAGGCCAGCATGTCGATGTCGTACTGGCAGAACCGGCAGCCGATGAAGCGCATGACCCAGAAGACGGTGTGTTTTTTGCGGCGGACCGCCTCACCGGCGGTGAGCTTTTCGCCGGAGTAGGTCTCAAAGGCCAGGTCCGGGAAGCGATCTCCAACGGAAACGCGGGGCATAGGCGCGACCTCCTTAAAACCGAAGTTTGTACTGGGCGTAGATCTGGTCCAGGCCCTGCTTCAAGACGGCAGTGGGGCAGCCGATGTTCAGGCGGATGAAATTTTTGCCCTCCTGGCCGAAGCCGTCGCCCCGGCTCACGGCCACTTTGCACTGATGGATGATGAAGTCGGCCAGCTCGTCGCCGCTGATGCCAAGACCAGCACAGTCCAGCCACATCAGGTAGGTGGACTCCGGCTCCACCAGCTTGATTTTGGGCATCTTCTCCCGAAGGTAGCCGCGGAGGAAGTCCACGTTTTTCTCCAGATAGGGGAGGAGCTGCTCCAGGTAGTCCTCGCACTGGGTGTAGGCGGCCACCAGGGCGGGAACGGCAAAGATATTCTGCTGGATGCTGCGGTTCATTTTAAAGCGGCTGTTCAAGAGGGCCCGGAGCTCCGGGTCGGGCACGACTACGGCGGAGCCCCGCAGCCCCGCGCAGTTGAAGGTCTTGGAGGGGGCGTAGCAGGTGATGATGTTCCGCCGCTCCTTTTCGCTGCCCAGCATGCCCATGGGCGTGTGCTTGTGGCCGTAAAGCATCAGGTCCGAGTGGATTTCATCGCAGATGACCACCACGCCGTTCTCCGCGCAGATGGAGGACATCTCCGCCAGCTCCTCCGGCTTCCAGACCCGGCCCACCGGGTTGTGGGGGTTGGAGATGATCATCAGCTTGGCCCTGGGGTCCGCCGCCCGGCGGCGGAGGTCGTCGAAATCAATGGTGTAGCGGCCGTCCCGGTAAAGAAGGCTGTTGTCGCTGATTTCCCGGTGGTTGTCCTCAATGGCAAAGCCGAAGGGGTGATAGACGGGGCGGGAAATGATGATCTTGTCGCCCTCCTCCGTGAGGGCCTGGATCATGGTGTTGAACACCGGGACAATGCCGGTGGCAAAGACCAGCCAGTCCGGGTCCAGGGCCCAGCCGTGGCGCTTTGCCACCCAGTCCACCGTGGCCCGCTTGAAATCCGGCGTGACAAAAGGATAACCGTAGACAGGGTGGGCGGCCCGCTGGAGCACAGCGTCCACCACCGGCTGGGGGCAGCGGAAATCGGTGTCCGCCACCCACATGGGCAGCGCCTCCGGATTTCCCACCCGGGGCCCTGCGTTGTCCCACTTGGAGCAGCCTGTGCCGTGGCGGTCGATCACTTCATCAAAATCGTACTTCATACCTTTACTCCTTATCTTGTTGTGCCGGCGCGCTTGAAGGCGGCGGCTGGCGAAAGACGGCGGGGACAAATCCGCGAATATGCGGGGCGGTTATGACCTCATTATAAATGGATTGTTTTTTCGACTCAAATACTTATATTTCATGGGGACCATAGTTTTTTTGCACAAAGGGAAGGCCCTGCTTGCAAGTTTTGCGGGTAGATGCTATAATGAACGGCAAACGCGCGGAGGACAGGCCGCTCCGGAAAAGGGGGGATTGATATGACAGACCGGGAGATATCGTATGTTTCCACAATCGCGCGGTGCGGCAGCATCACGCAGGCTGCGGAACAGCTCTTTATCGCGCAGCCGTCCCTTACCCAGGCCCTGCACCGGATCGAGGCGGAGTATGGGACCGTGTTTTTCCACCGGGGCCAGGGCGGACTTCGCCTGACGGAGGCCGGACAGGCGTATCTGAATGCCTCGAAGCGGATGAAGCAGTCCTACCAGCGGATGGAATACGAGATCGGCGAGGCCGCCGGGACCCGCCGGGGCCGCGTCACTCTGGGCATCACGCCCTTTCAGGGCCGGCTGCTTCTGCCGGGTCTTCTGACGCTGTATCACCAGCGCTTTCCCATGATGGAGCTGCGGCTGCTGGAGAACTCTTCCGCTCAGCTGGAGCAGCTGGCCTGGGAGGGCCGGCTGGACCTGGCCATACTCCACAGGCCCTTCCGGGATTACGGCCTGGAATATATCTCCCTGTGCCGGGAGGAATTTTACCTCGCCGTGCCCCCGGACGACCCGGACTATCTGGCCGCCTCGGCCGGGGGAGACTCCCTTCCCCTGGTCACGGCGGAGATCCTGTCCCGGAAATCCTTCAACATGCTGACCCCCAACCAGCGCAGCCGCCAGGTGGCGGACAACATCTGCGCCGCCGCCGGGATTGTCCCCAAGATCCTCTACTCCACCACCAGCTTCGCCACGTCGCTGGCCCTGACCGCGAATGGCATCGGCGCGGCCTTTGCGCCCAGGAGCTTTGCCCGCCATTACGAGAAGCAGTACCGGACGGCCTGTTTTCGGTTCCCGCCGGCCTGGAACGCCGGCTGGGAGCTGGTGGCGGCTTACGCCCCCAGCCTGCCGCTGCCCCAGCCCGGTCTGGAGCTGGCCAGGATCATACAGGAATGCGTCGCGTCTATGCCGGAGGTATGCCCATGAACACCGCCTTGCTTCGATATGCCGTGGAATACGCCGCCTGCCGCTCCGCCCGAAAGGCGGCGGAGCGCCTGGGGGTCAACCGTTCTTCGGTCACCCGCAACATCAAGCGGCTGGAGGAGGAGCTGGGCGCCCAGCTGTTCATCACCACCGGAGACGGCCCGGTGCCCACCAACTTCGGAGAGATTTGCCTGCGCCACGCCAGGGAGATTTTAAAGGAGGAGGAAAATCTGCGCTTTGACTTCGCCGGAGACGGCGTTTACAGCGGCACCATCGACATCGGCATGGGCTTCAACCGCTCGCAGCAGGTGCTGCCCTATGTCCTGCCGGAGTTCCAGCGCCGTTATCCCAACATCTCCATCCAGCTCCACGAGATGAGCACGGCGGACCTCTCCATAGGCCTTTTGAACCAGCGGCTGGACTTTGCCGTGAGCAGCCAGCCGGCCCTGGGCCGGGGCATCGCCTTTGAGCCGCTGATGACGGAACGGCTGGTCCTGGTGCCCCCCCGGGAGGACACCTTTGCCCGCCTGTATTGCTATCAGAGGGACGGGGGACGCTATGTCCGCCTGGAGCGCTTCCGCGACAAGCGGTTCATCCTGGGATATCCCACCCAGAAGAGCCGGGCGGTCTGCGACCGGGTTTTCCGCCGGGTGGGATTTGAGCCCCAGGTGGTTTTTCAGACCCGGAACAACTACACCGCGGCGATGCTGGCCAGCAACGGGCTGGCTTACGCGCTGGTGCCGGAGAGCTGTACCCGGACGGGGCAGGGGATGATTGAGCACTACCAGATGGACCCGGAGCTGGAGGCCAGCTGGACCATCGGCATCGCCACCCTGAGCGGAAAGAGCCTGTCCCACGCCGCCGAACAGTTGAAGCGCCTGATGCTGAAGGCCCTGGGAGATCAGAGGGCGGAACCTGCGGAATAAATCGGGAGCGGTCCCGGCGGAGATTTCTCCGCCGGGACCGCTTTCTGCCTGCGCAAAAAAGCAATAGCGGACGGGCAGAAAGAATATTGGACTTTCCATCCTTCTTATATTACCCTGAAAGCAAGCGAATTACGATACCAGGCGTCCCGCAAGAGGCGGGAAGATTTCTTCAGGGAAAGGCGGGTATGTATGGGGCTCCAAAAACAGACGTCTATTTCAGAGAAAATCGCGGAATTTGCCCTGTCGCCGGGACTTTCAGAGGCACCGGGGGCCGTGGTGGAGTATGGGAAGCTGCTGCTGATGGACACCTTCGGCGTGGCGATGTCCTGCCAGGAGATGGAGCACGTGAAGGCGATCCGCAGGACGCTGGCAGACCTTGGCTCCGCCCCCCAGTGCACCCTGTGGGGCACGGGGGAACGGGCCGGGCTGGCGGATGCGGTTTTGTACAACGGGGCCTTGATCCACGGCGCGGACTATGACGACACCCATGTGGGCGGCATCGTCCACCCCAGCGCGGCGGTGGTCAGCACGGCGCTGACGGTGGGGGAGCGGTGCGGGGCCACAGGCAGGCAGATGATGGAGGCCATCCTCGCGGGCTGGGAGATCATCGTCCGCCTCGCTCTGGCCGCAAAGGGGCGCTTTCACGACGTGGGGTTCCACGGCACCGGCATCGTGGCTCCCTTTGCGGCGGCCTGCGTGGCGGCCAGACTGCTTGGGGACAGCCGGGAAACCCTGGTGAACGCCCTGGGCGTCTGCGGCAGCCAGGCGGCGGCGCTCCAGGAGTTCCTGCGGGACGGGAGCTGGGTGAAGAAGCTGCACCCCGGCTGGGCCGGGCACAGCGCCATTTACGCCCTGGGACTGGCCAGAAACGGCTTCACCGGGCCCCGGGAGGTCTTTGAGGGAGAGTTCGGCCTCTGGAATACCCACTGCGGGGGAACGGACGGCCTGGAGGAGGCCTTCTCCGATCTGGGGGAGGTGTGGCACACCACGGAAATCACCGTCAAGCTGTACCCCGTCTGCCACATGACCCATTCGTTTATCGACTGCATGCTGGCGCTCCAACGGGAGGAGGGGTTCACGGCGGATGATATCGCCTCCGCCGAGTGCCGCATCGAGAGCCGCTGTTATCCCATTGTCTGCACGCCCCGGGAGAGCAAGACGCGGCCCAGCACGGATTATATTATGCGGTTCAGCCTGCCCTACGTGGTGGCGGTGGCGGCGGCGAAGGGGCGGGTGAGCCCCTGGGAGATCGACCTGAAATACGCCCGGGACCCGCAGCTCTGCGGCCTGATGGACCGGATCGCGTGCGTGGACGATGACAGCAAGCGGAATCCCGGGTATTTCCCCGGCTTCCTCACGGTGACGCTGAAGGACGGACGGCGCTTTGTCCGGGACCAGCGCCACGAGATGGGGACGGCCCAGAACCCCCTGGACCCCGCCGCCGTGGAAAAGAAATTCCAGGACAATCTGGAGCCCTTTTACAGCGCCGGACAGATCCGGCGGATCGAGGAGACCGTCCGCCGTTTCGACGCGCTGCCCCGCGCCGGGGAGCTGCTGGACGCTCTGCGCCGCTGACACCTGAAAGACTGCAAATTTTTAATAGAAGGAGTAACATCAATGGGACAGACACTTGTGGAGAAGATCATCAGCAAAAACATGGGGTACGCCGTGAAGGCGGGAGAGACGGTGGTGGTCAATGTGGACTTCGCCGCCCTCCACGACGGCTCCGGCCCCCTGCTGGTCCGCCTGATGCGGGAGCGGGGATACGAGAAAGACCCGGTATTCGACCCGGAGCGTGTGCTGTTCGCCAACGAGTTCGGCCCCGAGTCCACCAGGGAGGTGGCCAACGAGCACGCCCTCTGCCGCCGGTACGCCCTGGAACACGGCTGCCACTGGGAGGAGGGCGGCACCGGCCACGTCCATGCCCATGTGTATGAGAACTTCCTGAAATGCGGCACGGTCTGCATTGTGGGCGACTCCCACACCACCGTCCACGGGGCTTACGGCTGCTTCGCCACAGGCTGCGGCTCTACGGACATGGTGGCGGTGACCCGCTTCGGCCAGACCTGGATCAAGGTTCCGGAGACCTTCCGCGTCAACGTCACCGGAAAGCTGCCCAAGGGCGTGTACGCCAAGGATATCATGCTGAAGCTGGCCGGCATCATCAAATCCGATCAGGCCATCTACAAGTCCCTGGAGTTCCGGGGCGACACCATTGCCAGCCTCTCCATGGAGGGCCGCCTGACCATCACCAGCATGGGCGTGGACGTGGGCGCGAAAAACGCCATCATGGAGACGGACGGGCACACCCGGGAGTATCTCAAAAAATTTGGCCGGGAAGCGGATTACGTGGAGGTTCGCGGCGACGACGACGCGGACTTCGAGCGGGTCATTGACATCGACGCCGCGGCCCTGGAGCCCCTGGTGTCCAAGCCCCATTATGTGGAAAACGTGGACCTGGCGAAGAACTGCACCCAGGAGCACGTGGACATGATCTACATCGGAAGCTGCACCAACGGCCGCGTGGAGGATCTGCACGTGGCGGCGGAGATCCTGAAGGGCAGGAAGGTGGCCAAGGGCACCCGGCTGCTGGTGATTCCCAACTCCACCTATGTGTACAAGGAGTGCATGAAGGACGGCACCCTGCTGACGCTGGCGGAGGCCGGCGCCATGATCGAGGCGCCCAACTGCGGCCCCTGCATGGGCGTGCATCAGGGGATCCCCTCGGACAACGAGGTGGTCGTGGCCACCCAGAACCGCAATTTCAAGGGCCGCATGGGCAACCCCACCGCCAGCATTTACCTCTCCAGTCCCGCCACCGCCGCCGCCACCGCCCTGACCGGCCACATCACCGATCCCCGCGAGGTCATGGATTGAACGACAGGAAGGAGTTATTGACATGATTCGAGATTCCATCCAGGGCA
Organism: uncultured Oscillibacter sp.; assembly: GCA_949959305.1. Taxonomy (GTDB): domain Bacteria; phylum Bacillota; class Clostridia; order Oscillospirales; family Oscillospiraceae; genus Oscillibacter. The sequence goes on along the minus strand of CATLJA010000007.1, from coordinate 19,221 downwards.
AGGCCTGGAAGTTTGGTTCCAACGTCAGCACGGATTCCATCGCTCCCGGCCGTCTCATTTCCCTTCGGGCCAATCCCCAGGAATATGCCAAGCACGTGCTGGAGGACGCCCGGCCCGATTTTGTGAAGGGCGTGAAGGCGGACGACTTCATCGTGGCGGACCGCAACTTCGGCTGCGGGTCCAGCCGGGAGATCGCCCCCATCATCATCAAGCTGGCCGGCGTGGGCGCGGTGTTGTCCAAATCCTTCGGCCGTATTTTCTACCGGAACGCCATCAACAACGGCATGCTGCTCATCGAATGCGATACCGACCGCATTGAGGAGGGGGACGAGCTGTTTGTGGACGTCAAGGGCCGGGTCATCCGGAAGGTCAACGATCCCTCCTTTGAGATGCCCTTTGTCCTGTCGGAAAAGGAAGTGAAGATCATCAACGAGGGCGGACTTCTCAATTATATCGAGAAGTATAACTCCCTGGATATTTGAGTCATGGCGGAGGAATTGAGGGCGCTGGCCCGCTTCACCTGCCGCTTCCGCCTGGAGGATCTGCCGCAGGCGGCGCTGGACGCGGCCCGGCGCTGCGTGCTGGACAGCCTGGGAGCGGCGCTGGGCGCGGCGGAATCCGCCGAGATCAGGGCCGTCTTCCGGACCTATCAGGACTGGGCGGGGCCGGGACGCAGCGGCCGCTCCGCCGCCGTCTGGGGGCAGGGACGGCGGGCGGACCTGTTCAGCTCCCTGCTGTGCAACGGCCTGCTCTCCCACGAGCTGGAGCTGGACGACGTGCACACGGGCTCCAAGTCCCATGTGGGAGCCGTGGTGGTCCCGGCGGCCTGGACCGTCGCCGACGCCCTGGAACTGGGGGGCCGGGAGCTGCTGGAGGCTGTGACCGTGGGCTATGAGGTCATGGGCCGGGTGGGCCTGGGGATGGACGTGGCCAGCAACCGCAAGCGGGGCTGGCATACCACCGGCGTGATCGGCACCTTCGGGGCCGCCGCCGCCGCGGCCCGCCTGCTGGGGCTGAGCGAGGAACAGACCCTGAACGCCTTCGGCATGGCGGGCACCCAATCCAGCGGCCTGTGGGCCTTCCTGGCGGAGGGCGCCACCTGCAAGAAGCTGCACCCCGCCCGGGCGGCGGTGAACGGCGTGTCCGCCTGCCTGCTGGCGAAGTCCGGCATGACGGGTCCCGCCCATATTTTGGACGCCCCGGATGGGGGCCTCTATCCCGCCGTCAGCGACCGTTTTGACCTCTCCCGGCTGACCAGCGGCCTGGGCCGGGACTATGAGATTACCAGAATCGACAAAAAGCCCTATCCCTGCTGCCGCACGACCCATCACGCCATCGACGCCGCGCTGCGTCTGCGGGAGGAGCGGGGACTCCGGCTGGAGGATATCCGGTCCGTGCTGGTGGAGACGTATGACGTGGGCGTGCTGCAGTGCGGATTCGCCAAATATCCGGAGAGCCCCGTGGAGGCGAAGTTCAGCATTCCCTTTGCCTGTGCCGCCGCCTTTGCCCGGGGGCGGGTGACCCGGGGGGAGTTCAGCCGGGAGCTGCTGGACGATCCCCAGGTGCGCCGTGTGGCGGAGTCCACCAGCGTCAGGGCCGACGGGCTGTTCACCCGGCGCTATCCCCGGCGTTGGGGCAGCCGGATGACGGTGACGCTTTCCAACGGGGAGACGGCCGTGTGCCAGGTGGACGACATGTCCGGCAGCGTGGCGTCGCCCCTGTCTCCCCAGCGGGAACGGGACAAGTTCTTGGACCTGGCGGTCCCGCCCCTGGGCCGGGAGCGGGCGGAGGCGCTGATGGACGCGGTCCTTCGGCTCGAGACCCTGGACCGCCTGCCGGACCTGTGCTGACGGGAAAACTGCGAGGAGCCTGCCGCAGGCAGGCTCCTTTTTGACGTCTGTCAGCCCGGGGCTTCCGCTTTCCGCTCCGCCTGAATGAGAAATTCCAGGAAGGCGGCCGCCACCCGGCCCCGCTTGACGGAGAAGCGGCACAAGGCCCATGTCTGGCGGATGTAAGGCGTGCCGTCTTTCCACGTGAGGGGCTGGCGGAACAGGTCCGGCGCGTTTTTCAGCAGCAGCGCGGGGACCGGCATCCAGCCCAGGTCCTGCTGCGCCATCCGCAGGCCGGTTTCCATGTTGTCCACCTCCATCAGCACCAGGGGCGGGACGGAGAAGTGTTCCCGCCACCAGCGGAGGCTGCTGGCATGGGTGTCCGAGGGCGGGACCAGAATCTGGGGCCGGCGGGGCAGGTCCTGAAAGGGAATGGGGGACTTGGACGCAAGGCACATGGGCTCCTCCCGCAGCAGATGGCGCTCCTCGCTCCACTGGGGGGAGCCCCGTACGATGGCGATATCCACTTCCCCCTCCGCCAGGGAACGGTAAGCCTGGCTGCTCCGGCTGGTCTTCAGGCTGATGGTCACGGCGGGATAGCGCTGCCCGAAGCTTCGCAGAAGCTGGGGCAGATCCGCGTTGGCGAACGCGCTGCCCACGCCCAGGCGCAGGGTCCCCGAGAACGTGGGATTCATGTCGGACAAGTCGTCCCGCAGGGCCCGATAGCGCAGGCTCATGTCCTGCGCGTAAGCGGCCAGCCGCTCGCCCTGCGGAGTCAGGGCGACGCCGGAGGGGACCCGGTCAAACAGGGAGACGCCGAATTCCTCTTCGATCCGTTTCAGCCGGTAGGACAGGGTGGGCTGGGTCAGAAAGAGCGCCTCCGCCGCTTTGGTGATGCTGCGCTTTTGGGCTAAGGTGATCAGGATTTCCCAATCGCTGTTGTTCATACCGCGGCCTCCATAGAATTTTTCAATGGAAATTTTGAAATATATATATTTTACTTCTATAATTGCCTCCATTATAATCGAACCAGAGGCCAAACACAAGAGGTAAGAAAGGAGCGGCCATATGAAGGCTTATACAAAAGAGCTGATGGAGTACGTGCTGCGCGTGCGCTATGAGGACCTTCCCCTCCAGGCGGTGGAGCTGGCGAAACGCCATTTTCTGGACTGCGTGGGGTCCGCTCTGGCGGAGGCGGCAGAACCCAGGAGCGGAATCGTCCGGAGGTATTTTCAGGGCCTGGGCTCCTCCGGCCGCTGCCGGGTAGTGGGGACCGGGCAGCGGCTCACGGTGGAGAACGCCGCCTTTGCCAACGGGATTCTGGCTCACACCATCTGCTTTGACGACTCCGGTCCCTCCCATCCGTCCGTGACGGTGGTGCCGGGGCTGCTGGCCCTGGGAGAGGAACGCCGCCTTTCCGGCCGGGAGATTCTGACGGCCCAGGTGATGGGCTACGAGGTGTTCCAGCGGCTGAACGCCGTGACGGCGGAAGCCTGGGAGATGCGGAAGAGGGGCTGGCACCCCACGGGCTTTTTCGGCGCCGTGGCGGGCGCCGCCCAGTCCGCCAGGCTGCTGGGGCTGGACCTGGAGGCCGCCCAGAGGGCCTTGGGGATCGCCGCCACCCTGGGGGGAGGGCTCAGCCAGAACATCGGGAATATGGGCATGGGCCTCCACGCCGGAAACGCCAGCCGGAACGGCATCACGGCGGCCTGCCTGGCGAAGGAGGGCTTCTCCGCCGATCCCCAGCCGCTGGAGGGCCGGTTCGGCCTGATGGACGCCTTGTGCGGCCCCGGGGATTACGACATCGGGCAGCTCACGAGGGACCTGGGCGGGACGCTCCGGCTTTTGGACCCGGGCATTACCATCAAGCCTTACCCCAACTGCTGGGCGCACCACAAGGTCCTCCAGGCGGTGCTGGAGCTGCGGGAGCGGCGCCACATCCGTCCGGAGGAGGTGGAGAAGGTCCTGGTGGATCTCCAGATGGACAAGCCCACATACCGCTACCGCTTCCCCAGGACGGACCTGGAGGCCCGCTACAGCCTCAGCTACGGTATCGCGCTGGCTCTGCTGGACGGGGAGCTGACGCTGCGGCAGTACGCGGAGGACCGGATCCTCCGGGCGGACAGCCGGGAGATGATGGAACGGATTGCGGATACCCCCGCGGCGGACGCGGAGGGACAGCAGCGCGTCGTGATCGTTCTGCGGGACGGCCGCCGCCTTGAGGGCGCCGTCCGCTATTCGAAGGGCCACCCGCTTCAGGACCCCCTCACGCTGGAGGAGGTTCAGGAGAAGTACCGGGCCTGCGCCGGGCGGCTGCTTCCACCGGAGCAGGTGGAGGCGTCCATGGAGGCGATCCTGTCTCTGGAGAAGGAGGAAGACCTGAGCAATGTCATGGACCTGCTGGTGGTTTGAGGAAGGAAGCGGTCTGCTGATCAGACTGGCGGCCACTGTGCTGATCGGCGCGGCAGGCGCCTGGGCGCTGTACAAGCTCCGGGTGCCCGCCGGGGCCATGGCCGGGGCGATTATCCTGGTGGGGACGTTTCAGATTGTCAGCGGCTGGGGGTACTTTCCCCGGGAGGTTAAGACCGCCGTACAGGCGGTGGCCGGGGGCTTTGTCGGCCAGCGCATCAGCCGGAGCGACCTGCGGGAGCTGCTGGGAATCGTGAAGCCCTCTATCCAGCTTTTCGGAGGAATTGTGTGCCTGACGTTTTTCACGGGCCTTCTGATCCATCACACCGCGCCGGTGGACACGGCCACGGCCCTGCTGTCCTCCATGCCCGGTGGAATGACCGACGTGGCCCTGATCTCGGCAGACGTGGGAGCGGACCCGGCCCAGTCCACGGCCCTTCAGCTGGTGCGGTATCTGGTGGCCATTCTGATTCTCCCCCAGGTGAACGCCCGCGTCTGCGCCCGGTTTGCCCCGGCGGCAGGGAAGAAGGCGCCGGCGGACTTTTCCGGCGGCGGGAAGCGCCGGGACAGACGGCACATGGCTGTCACGCTGGCCATCGTGGCGCTGTCGGGCGCCTTGGGGAAGGCGAGCGGCTTTCCGGCAGGGGCGATGGTGTTTTCCATGTTTGCCGTGGCGGCCTATAACATCTGGAGCGGCGAGGCGTACCTTCCCAAGTCCATGAAGCTGGCGGCGCAGTGCCTGGCGGGCATCAACATCGGCGTGACGGTTACACTGGGGGACGTCCTGCAGTTCCGGGAGCTGGGGCTGCCGGTGCTGCTGGTAACGGTCAACTGTCTGGCGGTCAACTACGTCCTGGGGCTGCTGCTGTACAAGACCAATGATTTAGATCTGGCCACCAGCCTGTTTGCGTCGGTTCCGGCGGGGATGTCGGACATGGCCCTCGTCTCCCTGGAGCAGGGAGGGCAGGCGCCCAAGGTGGCGGTGCTGCAGCTGGTGCGCTATTTGTGCGTGATGGCCTTCATGCCCGCCTGTATCAAGCTCTTTGCGGAGTGGTACCCCTTTTAGCTTCCAAAGACCCGAAAAAGCCAGGCCCGCAGACTGTAAATCTGCGGGCCTGTGCTTCATCCTTCGCAATGCTCCCGGTTCCTCTTGATTGTGCGGCACTTACAGACCCCGCCACGCCTCGTCCACGGTGACGTGCATCAAAGCCGTATCCATTGCCAGCCGGCTCATCTCCTGGCCCAGTCCCGGCAGCTCGGGAACCTTGTATTTCCCGTTCTGCGGCTGGTAGTCATACTTGCAGAGCCTGGTCAGCGCCGGCTGCGTGCTGCGGAAATGGTGCTCATGTATGCAGAAATTCGGGATTGCGGCCTCCAGGTGAAGGGCGGCCGCCGTGGAAATGGGAGAACCTGCGCAATGCGCCTGCACCGTTGCGTCGAACACCGCCGCCAAATCGCAGATTTTCTTGCCCTCCGTCAGCCCGCCGCAGTTGCAGACATCCGGCTGGATAAGCTGAACGGCATCCTGCCGGAAGAAGTTGTAAAACCCCCATGTACCGAACACCCGCTCACCTGTGGCGATGGGCGTTTTGATCTTCTCCCGGATAACCTTGTGCATGTCCGGGTTCAGCGGCATGGCCGGCTCCTCATAGGCCATCACCTTATATTTGTCGCACAGCTCTCCAATCATCACGCCGCTGATGGCATCCGTCCGGCAGTGGTTTTCCACAATAATGTCAAAATCCCAGCCGCAGTTTTCACGAATCGCCGCCATCCGCTCCTCAATCATGCCGATCAAGGGCCGGGTGAGGATGCCCTCCACCGCTGTGGTCGCCATGCGCGTGGCCGTCCGGTCAAACTGGGTGAAGTCAATTTTCACACAGTCGTATCCCTGAGACAGGGCGTATTCCACAATGGATACGTAGTCTTCCACCTTGCCGAAGGGGCCGATCCGGTCCATCCAGCCGAACTGAAGCTGAGAGGCGTAGCAGCGGAGCTCGCCGCGGCACTTTCCGCCCAAAAGCTGGTAAACGGGAACGCCCAGCGCCTTGCCCTTAATATCCAGCAGGGCGATGTCCAATGCGCTGATGCCGGCGAAGACCACCGGCCCGCCGCCCATGCCCCAGAAGCTGCTCTTAAGCAGCCGGTGCCAGATCAGCTCCGTGTTCATGGGGTCCATCCCGATAATCAGGCGGGCCAAATCCTGGACCATGCCAAAGGCGGCCGGCGCCCCCGTGCCCAGCGCAATCCCCGCCTCGCCGTCTCCATAGATGCCTTCGTCCGTATAGACCCGGGCGATAATGGGGCGGCGGCTGGCACGCTGGACGGTGGCGTCCAGCATGTAGACGTCTATTTTCGTAATTTTCAAAGTACTCTCTCCGTTTCTACTTATAATGTGGCAATCAGCTTGTCCCGGCCCGCCGCTTTTTGATCATCTGATATATGGGCATCAGGAGGAAAAATACCGTCAAAATCAGAAGGCCGGCACAGATGGGACGCTTCAGCAGATTCAGCATATTGTGCCGCAGGGCGACCGTGGACTGGATATAATAGCTCTCCAGCATGTCCCCCAGAACCACCGCCAGAATCAGCGGTCCAAAGGGGATATCCCACTCTTTCAGGAGAAAACCCAGCACGCCGAAGGCCACGGCGAAGGCAATATAGGTGTAATTATTTCCGGAGGCAAACGCTCCTGTGACGCAGAGAATGAGAATCAGCGCGTTCAGCGGCTCCCGGCGCAGGCGCATAACGTGGGTCGCCATGTAGTTGACGAACACATGCATCACCGGAAGCAAGGCGATGCTGGCAAACAGGAACGCGCCGATCAGCGTATACGCCACCGCAGGGCTTTCTGAGAAGAACTTCGGCCCCGTGCGCAGGCCGTGGATCATCAAAGCCCCCAGAAACAGCGCGGAGGCCGCGTTGCCCGGTACGCCCAGGGCCAGGAGGGGAATCATCGAAGAGCCCACCACGGAGTTGTTGGCGCATTCCGCGGCGGCGACGCCCTCCGGCACGCCGGTTCCAAAGGGAAGGTCCGGGCGGGAACGCTTCACCTGGTCATAGGCCATGAAAATCGCCACCGTCATGCCCGCCCCCGGGATTGCTCCGACAATATTGCCGATGACGGTGGAGTGCAGCCAGACCGGCAGAAAGGATTTGAGCATCTTCCGATCCGGGTACTGCATCTTGACAATCTGTATGGCCTGCTTGACGTTCTCCATGGTCTCGCTCCCCCGCTTCAGGGGCTTCGTATCGGCAATGGTTTTGATAATTGTGCTGATTCCAAACAGGCCGATCAGCATCGGCACCAGCGGAACTCCCTCCAAAAGGGCGTTGCTGCCGAAGCAAAACCGCTTCAGCCCTCCCTGGGGGCTGATTCCGATCATGCTGATCAAAAGACCGATCAAAATGCCCATCACGTTTTTCGAGGTTCTTCCGGTGCTCATGCCGATTACGGAGGCAAAGCCCATCACGGACAGCATGAGGTATTCCGGCGGGCCGAACTTCAGCGCCTGGGCGGCGATGAACGGCGCGCACAGCGCCAGGACAAAGGATGCCGCGATACCGCCGAACACCGAGCTGACGGAGGAGATACCCAGCGCCAGGCCGCCCCGTCCCTGCAGCTGCATCTGGTGTCCGTCAAAGGCGGTCACCACCGCCGCGCCGGTGCCCGGAATCTCCAGCAGAATGGCGGACACGCTGCCGCCCGCGGTGGAGCCGGTATAAATGCCGGCCAGGATGCACAGGGCGGTGGCCGGATCCATGCCGTAGGTCAGGGGAATCAGGATGCCCATGGCAATGGAGCTGTTCAGCCCGGGCAGCGCGCCCACGATGATTCCAAGGAACGTCCCCACCACCAGCAGCAGCAGATTCACAGGCGTAAGGACGTGAAAGAGCCCGGCTCCGATATTCATCAGTACTGTCATGAATGCACCCCCCGTCAAAACAGATTCCACAGGCTTCCCACCGGCAGCGGCACCTTGAGGAAGACCTTGAACACGACAAAGATGACCCCTACCATCAGCGCCGGCCACAAAAGAGCGCCCCGCAGGCTCTCGTACCGCAGGCCCAGGATAATGGCGGCTCCCAGCAGGAATGTGGAGATGGGATATCCCAGCGTGCGGAACAAAAACATATACAGCACAAGGGCCGAGATGGCGACGCCCACCGCGAGAAAATTGATCTTCTCCAAACGGATGCAGGCGCCGGCCCGCTTAAGGTCCTCCAGGAATATCCAAATTGATACGGCCGTCACCAGCACGCCGACAATCATCGGAAAGTACTTGTCGTTTCCCCGAAAGGTCCTGCCTTCCAGGAAGACATATACGCCGACGGCCGCCAGGACGACGGAAAAAGAGAGTTCAGTGATTTTGTCAGAATTTTTCTTTTCCATAGAATGCCCTCCTCCGGCAGCAGGCCGGCCGAACTCCCCCGGTGTCCGGCCGGCCCGACAGGACGAAAATCAGCTGTTCGCTGCGGCCTCCTCCAGCTTCGGCAGAACCGCTTTGATGCTGTTATAGGTGTTGTCCATGTACGCCTGATACTGTTCCGGCGTTTTATACATTCCGATTCCGTTGATGGTGGCCATGGCCTCCTTGAACTCGTCGGTCTCTATGACCTTTTTGAATTCCTCCACCAGGTACTGGTAAACAGCGTCGTCCACGCCCTTTACCACGCAGATGCCGCGATCGGCGCCGTCCAAAAGCGGGTATCCGGCTTCGTTGCAGGTGGGCACGTCCTCAAGGCCCTCCACGCGCTCTTCCGCCGCTACCGCCAAAACCTTGATGGTGCCGTCCTCATAGGCGGATTTTGTTGCCCCGACGGTGTTCATCGAGATGTCGGCCTGTCCGCCCATGATCTGGAGAAGCTGCTCGGAGGCGGAGTCCGTGTGCATGTATTCAAAGTTGAGGCCCTTGTCCTCCGCCATGTTCATCAGCCGGATATGATGCCCCGTGGTATGGCCCGGGGTGGAGGCCAGGACCACGTCCTGCTGCGCCGCCCAGTCAAAGAATTCCTGAAGCGTGTCGTAAGGCGCGTCCGCCGGGCAGTAGATAGTCTCGGGATCGGGGTTGTACCCGGCGATGGGCAGGAAATCGTCGTAACGGTAGGTGGTGTCGTTGAAGATGTCATTGTTAATCAGCGAGCTGGTGTACAGCAGCAGGGTATATCCGTCCGGCGCCGCTTCAAAAGCCTGGGTCTGCCCGATAACCGCGCCGCCTCCGCCGACGTTTTCCACAACCAAGGTATGCCCGTTGAAGAAGCCCAGGTCGTTCGCCGTATTGCACAGCGCACGCATGGACAAATCCGCGTTTCCGCCGGCGTTAAAGGGGACGATCACCGTGATGTCCTTTGTGGGATAGTCCAGCGCCGCAGGCTCCCCGCTTCCTCCCGCATTTCCGGAGGCGCCGGCCTGTTCGGGCTGCGCCGGAGGCGTGTCCATCGTCTTGTTCCCGCCGTCTCCGCCGCAGGCGCTCAGCGCGGCGGCGATTGCAAGAGATACGATTACCGCTAAAAACCTTTTCATATTCGGGTTCCTCCTTAATTGTATTTTCGTGGGCTGCCTTGAATCTGCTTTACAATAGGCGCTCCCTCCCTTCTATACATTTTGCCGAAGTTCCGCTCTTTTTTATCAGGTTCTGTTTGCATTTTCATTATAATTGGTTTATAGTGTATTTGTCTAATATATAATTTTTTTGAAAAATATAATTATTTTTTATAATATTTTGTAAAGGCGGTTCTAAACATGAATCTAAGCATCAAGGACGCGGAGTACATATTAGCGATCATTGCCGAGGGAAACCTGACGAAAGCCGCGCAGAGCCTTTACGTCTCCCAGCCCTCTCTCAGCGTCACCGTGCAGAAGATTGAGCGGCACTTGGGCGTCAAGCTTTTCACGCGGGAAAACAACCGTTTGAAGCCCACTTATGAGGGCAGGCGCTTTGCGGAGGCATGCAGCAACATTGTCAAAACCTACCGGGATGTGGAGGCGGAGTTTGAGGACATGCGCCGGAGCAACGGGGGTAAGGTAACCATCGGCATGCCGTTTAATCTGATTTGCTATGTATTTCCCCTCATCTACCAAATATGCCAGGAAAAGTACCCCGACTTGCAGCTCATCCCAGTGGAGGGCACTACCCGGGAGCTGGAGTCCTTTTTGATGGACGGCACGCTGGATATGGTTCTCATTCCTTATTTTGTGAAAAACCCGGAAAATTTCAGCATCTCCACCGTCTTTAAAGAGCCCTTGATTCTCTCTGTCCCCGAGGAGAACCCCCTCAATGCCTACGCCGAGGCACGCGAAGGCGCGGCTCTGCCGTACCTTGATATTCGTCTTGCCAACCGCCAGCCTTTTATCCTGAATGCGCCGGGCCAGCATGTCCGCCAGGCCACGGAAACCGTATTCAGGCGGGCCGGCATCACACCCATGACCGTTTTCATCACAAAAAATGTGTCCACAAAAATCGCCATGTCCGCTGTGGGTCTGGGCCTCGCGATCTTCCCGGAGCATTACCTGACCTTCTCTCTCCCGCCCAAGGGCGCAAACTACTATTATATTGACTCCGCCTTTGACCCCGGCTGGGAGGTCGCGGTGCTCTACCGAAAAAGCGCCTATTTTTCCAGTGCCTGCCGCCAGTGTGTGGAAATTCTGACGCAGCTGTTTCAAAACGCATCTCCCCGGCTGCCGGACAGCGCCGTCAATAAACAGGGGGATAAACAATAGCCCAACTATAGCAAGAATAAAAAGGCCGCGCCGGAAAACGTACGTTTCCAGCGCGGCCTTTTCCGCTATGTACACCGTAAGGAAGCGTACTTCTTTTCAGCTGTGTCAACGATAGTATGCGCAGCTTCCGGCGGCGGGGAAGGGAGCCTGGGGGAAAGTCCCCGGAAACGCGAAAGAAGCGCCGCCCGAAAGGGCGGCGCTTCATGCTGTTTAAGGGTGGAAAGGCCGGGGGCTTTACCGTGCCCTGCCCACCTCGATGACACGGACCACGCCGCTGGCGTCGGCGTACATGCGGCAGGTATCCGTGTAGGCGTGGGCCGCGTCCAGGGAAATCCAGGCCCCGGAATCGGTGTTGTAGCACTGCACGGTGCCGGGAACGGAGTAGGTCCGGCCGCCCACGGTGACGGCGCTCTGCCCGGTCCAGGCGGAGTTGGGCACGTCGCCCAGGGAATCCAGCTTCCGCAGGTTCTGGGCGTATCCGTCGCTGCCCGCCATGCGGCTGACGGCAGCATAATCCCCGCTGCGGACCGAGGAGGCGGAGGGCAGCCAGAAGGGCCCGACGCTTCCCTCGCCGTTGGTGACGGTGACGGCGTAGCCCGCCCTGCCGGAGCCTTCGCCCTCGCTCCAGACGACCTCGGCCCGGCCATAGAACAGCGTCGTGTAGCCCACGCCGTCCAGGACAATCAAATCCACCTTGCCCGCCCAGTTCTGCCGGGCGTAGGTGACGCGGGAGGAGGGGATGGTCCCGCCGCCCAGGCTATCCAGGCTGACGGACTGGAGTTCGCCGTCCCGGTAGGCCAGGACCGTGACGCTCTCAGCCAGGGAGTCGGTCCCCATTCTGCGGCGGTCCAGGTCCAGCGTCCCGGCGGCCCCGCCGCTGAGGCGGGACAGGCCGATGGTTCCCTTTTCGCCGGAGGTCACCCGGACCAGCTGGCCCTGCATAAAGCCAACGTCCGTGCTGCTGAGGCTGACGGTTCCGGAGACCGTAATGCCGCACAGCAGCTTCACCGTGGCGGCGCCGCCGGCGCTCTCGACGATGCCCAGGGCGTTGTTGGAGGCGCCTCCGGTGCCGGGCTGCACGGCCCCGGCCACCTGGTTGTCCTCGGTTAAGAGGAGGGTAATCTGGTCTCCGGGCTTGAACCCGGCGAGGCTGGCCTGGGCGGAGGTCAGCACCGGGAACTCATGGCCCATGAGGGTGATGGTTTCCGGCTCCCTGGGGTTGGGGGAGCAGGCCTCGTAATAGCCCGTCAGGCGGGTGTCGCACACGCGGATGGCGTTGGTGGCGCTGGAATAGGTGGCCACGTCGTAGGGGCGCAGGTCCTTGGAGGAGGCCCGGGAGCCGTTTTTGTAGATGGTGAGCCCGGTGGCGCCGCCGGTAAGGGCGTTGAAGCCCTCGGTGGAGCCCTGCTTGTAGATCACAACGGCCTGGCTGGAGACGGCGCCGCCGCCCACGAAGATATACTCCACGTTCCCCTGCCCGCCCAGGTACAGCGTCACGGACGCGCCGGAGTTCAGCCAGGAGCGGGCCTCGGCCCAGCTCTTTTCCTCGCCGTTCATATACACGGTGGTTCCCGCGTCCACGGGGTAGACGCTGCCGGAGCGGTCGGTGAGCTGGGCGGCCTCCACCTTGGAAACGGCCACGGTCACCTGCCGGCCCTTGGAGTCGGGAAGGAAGGTGCGGACCTTCTGCCCGTCCAGCACCAGCGTGCCCTTGCAGCCGTTGAGGGAGCCGTTGGAGGCCGCGTCCCCGGCCATCTGGTAAACCTTCCCGTCGGAAAGGCGCATGGCGGTTTCCCGCCCGTCGGGGCCCTTGGCGGTGCAGGAGACCAGCACCACGTCCTTCACCAGGGTCAGGCCCAGGGAGCTCAAAAAGCTGCCGCCCTTGCCGCCGGACTCGGAGCCGCCGGAGGCGCAGTCCGCCCGCAGCAGGTTTGTGAACAGCACGGCCGCGTCGCCCCGGGTCAGGGGCGCGCCGCCCTTGAGGTTGGCCAGGCCGTCGGTCAGGCCGATGGAGGCGGCGTAGGACAGGTAGCTGTCGGGCCACACGCCGCCGATGTTCTCGTCCTTATAGCCCAGGACCCGCAGGAGGATGGTGGCCGCCTGGCCCACGGTGACGGTGCGGTCCGGATAGAACTTGCCGTCGGCGTAGCCGGAGATGACGTGCTTTCCCTTGGAGGCCATGTTGATATAGGCCGCCGCCCAGTGGGAGGGCTTCACGTCGGGGTAGACGGTGGCGGTGCGGTAGAGGCCCAGCTCGTCCTCGGCGTTGAGGACGGAAACCACCATCTTGCAGAACTGGGCCCGGGTGAGCTGGCTGCCGGGGCGGAAGGTGCCGTCGGCGTAGCCGCTCATGACGCCCATCAGCCGCAGGGTCTCCACGGCCTGTACGTCGGTTCCGCCAAGGTCGCTGAACCGGACCGGAGCGGCGGCCTGGACGGGCAGGAGCAGCAGGGAAGCCGCCATGGCCGCCGTGAGCAGCAGGGACAGAATGCGCTTTTTCATAGTGTTCCTCCGTAACTGTTAATCCGTGGGGCGGGGCAGGGAAGGGATTTCAAACTGTACTGTTCATGTTAATACAGGCCGGGGCGGAAAACAACAACAAAACGGTAACAGATTCGCGCCCCCTCCGAAAGGGGCAAAAAGCGGGCCGTCCAGAAGGACGGCCCGCCCGGTTCCGGTTTTGTCTCAGGAGACGGGGGCCTCCGCCCGCGGCTCCGGGGACGCTTCCGCCTCCGGGGCCCGGGAAAGCGCCCGGCGCTTGAAAAGCGGCTTCCGGGGCTTTTTTTCCGGTTTGTCCTTCCGGCGGAAGACATGGCTCAGGTTGTCGATGACGGAGTAATACACCGGGGTGAAGACCAGGGTCACAATGGTGGAAATTACCATGCCCGCGATCATGGTAATGCCCATGTCGCTCATCATCTCGTTGGTCTCCCCAATCCCCAGGGCCATGGGGACCATGGCGAGAATGGTGGTGAGGGTGGTCATCAGGATGGGCCGCACCCGCAGGGGGCAGGCGTGGAGGATGGCGGTTTCCCGGTCCTCGCCCTGGGCCCGGCGGATTTTGATATACTCCACCAGGATGATGGAGGAGTTGACCACCGTGCCCGCCAGCATGATGATGGAGACCAGGGACAGCATGGAGATGTCCCGCCCCGTCAGGGGGAGGCCGAACAGCGACCCGGTAAAGGCCACCGGGAGAATGAGCATGACCATGACGGGCATAAGAAAGCTCTCAAACTGCACCGCCAGCACGAAATACACCAGCAGCAGCGCCGCCGCCAGGGCAATCAGCAGATCGCCGAAGCTCTCCATCATGGTCTCGTAGGAGCCATCGGTCTCCACGGCGTAGCCCTGGGGGAAGGTGTAGCCGTCCAGGATTTCCCAGATGGCCGCCGTCATGGCGGCGGTGTCGCCGCTGACGGAGTCGCCGGAGATGGTGACCTGCCGGGTCTGGTTGGAGCGGACGATGGTCTGGGGGGCCTGCTGGACGGACACGTCCGCCACGGAGCCCAGGGGCACCGTTCCCCCCATGGCGGAGGGCACGCCCATGGATTTCAGCGCGTCCAGGCTCTTGGCCGCCGCGCCGCCGCCCCGGACCACCACGTCCAGCTCCCGCCCGGTGATGGTCACCTTGGTGGCGGTGGAGCCGGTGAGCTCCGAGCGGACCGCCGCGCCGATGGAGGCGGCGGTGAGGCCGTACTGAGCGGCGGCCTCCCGGTTGACGGTGACTTTTACCTGGGGAATCTCGTCGGAGAGGGAGCTTTTCACGTTCACCGCGTCGGGCAGGGCCTCAATCTGGGAAATCAGGTCGTTTGCCAGGAATTCCAGGGTGCCGTAATCGTCGCCCTCGATGTTGACGGCGATGTCCCCGCCGCCGCCCATCATGGCGCTGGCGTCGGAGGCGGAGACGGTGATTTCGCATCCGGCGATATCCTGCACCGCCGCCCGCAGGGCCGCGGCAATGTCGCTGCTGCTCCGCTGGCGCTGGGACTTGGAGCCCACGTCCAGCATCATGGAGACGGACTCGCTGGAGGCGATGTAGAACATCTCCTCAATCTCCGGGACCTCCGCCTCGGCAATGGCGGTGACCCGGTCGGCAATGACGGAGGTCTCGTCCAGCTGGGACCCGATGGGCATTTTGACGTTGACGGAGAGCTGCCCCTGGTCCATGTCGGGGATAAGGACCATTTTGGTGTTCGCCAGGGTGAGGGCGAAGAGGACCACCAGGGCAAAGGAGGCCGCCATGCCCAGGAAGAGGTGATGGACAAAGAAGCCCAGGGTTTTGAGGTAAACGGCGCTGATCTTTCCGGTCAGCCGCTTCAGGGGGCCGGGCCGCTTCCCCGCCAGTTTTTCCTGGCGGCGGCGGACCTTCTCCTCGTCCAGGGTGAAGTAGCAGAGGAGGGGCACCAGGGTGAGGGAAATCACCAGGGAGGCGAAAATCAGCGAGGCGATGGTGAGGCAGAAGTCCTTGAACATCATCCCCGCCATGCCCCCGGAGAGGGCCAGGGGGACGAAGACGGCCTCGGTGGTGAGGGTGGAGGCCAGGACGGAGGAGGTGACCTCCTTCGTGCCCTCGACGCAGGCGCTCTGGCGGTCATGGCCCTCGGCGGAGAAGCGGTAAATGTTCTCCAGGACCACAATGGAGTTATCCACAATCATGCCCACGCCCATGGCGACGCCGCCCAGGGACATCATGTTTAACGTGAGGTCAAAGGCCCGCATCAGAACGAAGACCGTCAGAATGCAGATGGGCATGGAAACGGCAATGGTCAGCGTGGCCCCGCCCCGGCGGAGGAACAGCAGCACCACGGCGGCCGCCAGGATTACGCCCTGGAGAATGTTCTGGTAGGCCGCGTCCACCGTCTGGTTGATGTAGTCGCTGGCAAGGTACGGGGCGGAGTAGTGAAGGGAGGGATTGTCCGCCTTCAGGGACTCCAGGCGTTTGATTACCTGCTCGGAGACGTAAACCTCGTTGGCGGCGGACTGCTTGGAAACCTGGAGAACCACGCAGGCGGCCTCGCCGGACCTGGCCATGGCGTCCATGTCCTTGTCCTCCAGGCGGACGTTTGCCACCTCGGAAAGGCGCACCGCGCCGCCGGTGGGGAGGGAGAGAATCATATTCGCCACGTCCTCCACCGTCTGGAATTTCGCGTCGGTGGAGACGGTCAGCTTTTTGGAGCCGTTTTCCAGGCTGCCGCCGGGGTAAATCAGGTTCTGTCCCGCCAGGAACTGGGACACGTAGGAGGTGGAGAGGCCGTAGCCCGCGGCCCGGGTGGGGTCCAGCTCCACGGCGATCTGCTGGCTCACGCCGCCGTTCACCGTCACCTGGGCCACGCCGTTGATGCGCTCCAGGGCGGGGACCACCAGGTCCTCCGCCAGGGTCTGGAGCTGGCTGAGGTCCTCGCCCACCAGGGCGATCATGGCCGTGGGCATCAGTGCGCTGAGGTTCATGTTGATGATGACCGGGTCTATGGCGTCCTCCGGGAGGCCCACCATGCCGAACTGCTCCCGGAGCTTCGAGGCGGCGATGTCCAGGTCCGTGCCGTCCACGTAGGTGATCTGGATTTGGCTCACGCCGTCGGAGGAGGTGGAGGAGATTTCGTCCACGCCGGGAACGGACATGATGGCGCTCTCCAGGGGCCGGGTGACCAGCTCCTCAATGTCGCTGGGGCTGGCCCCGGTGTAGTAGCAGGCCACCACCGCCATGGGCATTTCCATCTCCGGCATCAGGGCCATCTGCAGCTGCGTGGCGAACATCAGGCCGAAGACGCAGATTAAAATGCTGGCCAGGATGGTCGCCACCTTGTGCTGAATGCTTGCTCTGGCAATACTCATCTTGCTTTATTCCCCCTGGTTCCCGGCGGAGACGATGCGGACGGGGTCGCCGTCGCTCAGATAGGCCTGGCCCACGGTGACCAGCTGCTGCCCGGCGGAGAGGCCGGAAAGAACCTCGGTCACGCCGCTGCCGGTGAGGCCCGTGGTGATTTCCACGTATTTTGCGGCGCCGTTTTCCACGATGAAGACGTACTGGGTCTCCCCCCGGGTCAGCACCGCCTCGGTGGGAACCACAATCGTGTCCTCGGACACGTCGGTGTGGAAGGTCACGTCGGCGAACATGCCCGCCAGCAGCCCGTCCGCTTCGGCGGGCAGGGAGAGGGTGACGGCGTAGAGCTTGGTCTGGGGATTGGCGGAGCGCTCAACGGAGCGGATGGAAGCCTCAAAGGACTGGTCCGCGGCGCTGACGGTGACGTCCGCCGTGTCCCCGGCGGCCAGCTTGGGCGTCAGGGCCTCGGAGACCTGGACCACCAGCTTGAGCTGGTCCACGCCGTCGATGACGGCCACGGGGGCGGCGGTGGAGACAAAGCCGCCCTCCACGGCGTTCAGCGTCAGCAGCGTGCCGGAGGCGGGGGCCAGGATGTTCCCCCGGGAGTCGATGTTCTCCAGGGAGCTGGAGAGCTGCTCCAGGTTGGATTTGTAGTTCTGCATGCCCGCCTCCAGCTGGGAGAGGGTGGAGTTCCGGGTGGCGAGGGCGGTCTGGAGCTGGAGCTCCGCCTGGTCGATTTCCAGCTGGGAGGCCGCGCCGATTTCAAAGAGGGCCTTCAGGTCCGCGACGCTCTTTTCGAGAAGGGCAATCTGCTTCTCGAACACCTCCCGCTGGTCGTTGTAGCTTTGGATGGCGGCCTGGTAGCTGGTGTCCACCGCGCCGTAAGAGGTCAGGGTGCTGTCCAGGTCCACCCGGCAGATGGCCTGCCCGGCCCGGATTTCGTCTCCGGCCTCGAAGTAGACCTCCACGCACTTGGCGTTTACCGCCGCCATGACGGTGGTCTGCTCCTCGGCGGCAATCTGGCCGGAGACGGTGTTCTCCGTGTAAATGGTGTCCGCCCCGACGGTTTCCACCTGGACGGCCACGCCCGCGGGGGCCTCGGGCTCCTGGCCCGGCGTTTCGTCCGTCCCGCCGCCGCAGGCGGTCAGGGACAGTGCCAGCAGCGCCGCCAGGAAAGCGGCGGAAAATCTGTGCTTCATAAAGTCCTCCTGTTATATGTATGTGGAATTCAGGCTGGGGCGGGTTAGTTCAGGATGCCGTGCTCCGCCGCCCAGCAATAGCTGTTGTAGGAGGCGAACAGGTTTTCCGAGGCGCTCCGCACCGCCTCCTTCGCCTCGTTCAGGCTGTCCTGGGCCTGGAGCAGGGCGTTTTGGGAGACGGAGCCCTGCCGGTATTTCAGCTCCATGGCGGCGTATTCCTGCTCCCTGGCGGCCAGGGTCACCCGGGCGGCGCTGAGCACCTGCTGGTTGTCCTTTACCTGGGAGTAGAGGGTGCGGAATTTCAGCTCGTAGTTCTGCACGGTGTTCTGGTATGTATATTTCGCGGCCTGGAAGGAGTGCTGCCCGGCCTGGTAGGCGTTGCCCACGCCGCCGGGGTTGGCGTAGGGGGTGTAGGCGTCGTCCAGCTCCTGCTTGGCGGCGTAGAGCTCATAGCTGGCCTTTTTGGCGGCGGCCAGGTCCGCCTCCAGGTCCATGGCGGCCAGCTGCGCGCCGGTGACGGCGGGGACGCTGCCCAGCCTGATTTCCCCGGTCTGCTCCGCCCCCAGCAGCATTTCCAGCTGCACCTTGTAAACCCGGATGTTCATCCGCAGGGTCTCCAGGCCGCTTTCAAGGCTGGCCCGGCCCGCCCGGGCCTGGGAGAGCTGGAGGGCGGAGACCTGGCCCAGCTTGTAGCGGAGCTCCAGCTCCTCCAGCTGGCGGTCCAGGGCGGCGAGCTGGCGGACCAGCCCGGCCTCCTGGGTCTCCATGGATACCAGGGCGGTGTACATGCTCTCGCCGGCCATGACGATTTGGTCCTGAAGGTTTTTCAGCTGCCGGATGGTCCCGGCGTTGGTCCGCTGGAGCCGGCCCTTTTTCAAATCGTCGAACTGCTTTTCCACAGCGCTGTAGCTCTGCTCCAGCTCGCTGGCGGCGGAGCCCCCCATGCCCATCTGAAACAGGGCGTACTGCCCGGCGTTGATGGCGTTCAGGGAGCTGCGCAAATCCTCGTACAGCTCGTCGTAATCGAAGTTCTCCAGGCTTGTGACGTTTTCCTGGAGGCTGAGAATCTGCAGGTTTTTCTCCCGCATCCGCCGCTCCATATTGGCGAAGCTCACCTCGCCCAGGGCGTCCGGGGCGGGCTCCGCCGCGTCCGCGGCGTCGGGCCCGGCGGGGGAGGGGAGGGGCGCTTCCTCCGCTTTCTCCGCGTCCTCCGGGGCGGGGGCGGCTTCTTTGTCCTGG
>CATLJA010000006.1 GCA_949959305.1 uncultured Oscillibacter sp. | reverse complement strand
GGGCGGCCTGTTTTTTCCGCCGGGCGGGGCGGGGTATGTCCGGCTTGTCTGTCCGCTTCGCGGGGGCCCCAGGGCGGCGGCCACGCCGGAACATCCACCCATAAAGAAAACCGCCGGGCCTGAAACCACAGGTCCGGCGGCTCTTTTCAAGCGCTCAGAAAAACAGCTCCGCCACGCCGCAGGAGGCGGCAATTACCAGCGCCCCGGCAACCAGCACTCCAATGGCGATGGCGGGGAGGGCCGTCCTGGCCCGGATGTCCAGCACGTCGGCCACCAGGGCTCCGGTCCAGGCCCCGGTCCCCGGCAGGGGCACCGCCACCAACAGCACCAGCCCCAAAAGGCGGTACTTCCGCACGGTCCGGCCCTTCAAATGGGCCCGGCGCTCCAGCCAGTCCACCTTTTCCCCCAGCCAGGGAACCCGCCGCAGCAGGGCGAACACATGCCGCAGCAGAAGAAATATAAAGGGAACCGGAACCAGGTTCCCCAGCACGGCGGCGCAGTACACCTCCCACGCCGGAAGCCCCGCGGCAATGCCGAAGGGGATGGCCCCCCGCAGCTCCACCACCGGGACCATGGACATGAAAAACACCGCCGCCAAGTTTCCAAACGCACTTTCGCCAAACATCGCTTTCCGTCGGGCCGAGGCCCGCCTTTCTCCTTTTTCTGTCAAAATTACCGTCCTACCATAGCACAGCCCGGCCTTTTTTGCAAGCCCCCGCCGCTCCGGCCGCCTGTTTTTAACAAATTTTTAATAGACCCGGCCGGAAGTTGCATACCGCCGTGCAATCTCCGGCCCCGCGCCCTCTCTTTATAGAAGGGCTTCCTTCCTTGAGGGCCGTCCTTCCGCGCCCGGAGGGCGGCGCCATACGGACCCGCCGTCCGCCCGCAGTCATTATAATAAAACCGAAAGGAGCTTTTTTATGAGCGGCACGTTTTTTCACTCCATTCTCCCGGAGGACGTTCCAGCGGAATACCGGGACCTGGCGGACAGCCTGGGGCTGGACGGCTTCCTCCGGCTCACCCGCCTGCGGGGCGGGCAGAGCCTCTACATCCCCAAAACGGAGTCCCTGGAGCGGGAGGCCCGGGACCGGGACATCCGGGCCCGGTTCGACGGGGGAAACTTCCGGGCGCTGGGAATCCGCTTCGGCCTCAGCGAGCGGCAGATTCGGAAAATTCTCAGCGGGACCAGGAGCTGAGGGGCGGAGCTCCCCGGGGCGCGGCCTCACGTGAGGCTTGTCCGGCCTCTCCGCCCGAAGCGCCCGCCCGAAAACTTTCCCTTTCCTTTTTCCCCCTTTTATGCTATACTTCATATCAAACTTTCCATGCAGCTTTTCCATTTCCAAAACCACCCCGCCCGCCAAAGGAGGCCCTGCCATGACCCAATCGCCGGAATCCCTGGAGGCGCTGAAGGACGCGCCGCTGCGCTTCCTGGAAAGCGACCAGTTCCAGGAGATGCTCCAGACCTACCGCCGCCTGAAGCCCCTCCAGGAGAAGAAGCCCGCCGCCTTCAAGCGCCAGCTGGCCCAATACGACTTCCAGCAGATTTACCCCCTGCTGGACAGCTTTTTCGAGGCCCACGGGGGGCCGGAGCGCCTGCCGGAGGCCGCCGCCGGAGGGGACCCGGACGCGGAGGCCCTGGCCGCGGCGCTGCTGGCGGTCTTTGAGGAGAACCTCACCGCCAAGGCCACGGAGTACGACGTGCTGGGCAACAGCCCCGCCACCTACTTCATCTGCGGCGTGTGGGCCAACATGAAGCGGGGCCGGGAGTTCCACCCCGCCTCCAACGGAATCACCGTCACCTACTCGGAGCCGGACGCCTACGGAAACCAGAACATCCGCTACCGGAACAAGGACTACGAGATGACCCTGATTTTCGAGGCGGTGCAGGAGTACACCCGGAATCTCAGCTGGACGGCCCACCGCCTCCTCATATACACCCTCATGCAGGGCAACAGCCAGAACTGGAGGAACAACTCCGCCGTATTCAACATCAAGGAATACATGGACTGGGCGGGGCTGAAATCCCGGGACGCGGCCTACCGCCAGCTGAAGAAGGACGTGCAGTCCATCACGGGCATGAAGCTGACGGCGGAGTCCTTCAAAAAATACTTTGAATCCTTCTACATCACCCATCTCGCCACGGAGGCCAGCATCAAAAAATACACCGGAGAGGTCCGCATCGCCTTCGCCGAGAACGTGCGCCACTTCCTGACCCAGTACTACCAGCTCATTCCCGACTGGATGGGCCACCTGGGGGAAAACGCCTACCGCATGGCCTTCTACTTATTCTACCGGGCCCGCAAGGCCCCCCTGGCGGAGGACGGCACCTTCCGCGTCCGGGTGGAGGACATCATCCGCTACATCGGCCTTCCCACCAAGGAGGAGGTCAAAAACCGCAATTACGACGAGGCCATCCTCCGCCCCTTCCGGAAGGCTATGGAGGAAATCGCCGCCGTCTCCGGCAACTCCCTGCGGCTGGAGCTGGACTACGACAACATCAACACCTTCCTTGCCGCCCGGATGACCGTTCAAGTGGACGAGGCCGTCAACGGCTACGTCAAAAAGCTGGACAAGCCCGTCAAGCCCTCCGAGGCAAAGCGGAAAAGGCTGCCCGCCCAGGCGGAGCCCCCGGAGGAATGACCCCCGCACGAATCCAGGTCTGACTTCCCGGAAGCCCGTCATGGCTGTCACCGGCTCTCGTGGAAAGCCCGCCGGACCTTTTCCACAGAAACGGCGCTCCCCGCCCCAAACGCGGCGGTCCGAGAGTAAAAACCGCCTCGAATGTGGAAAACCGCCGCGTTTCTTTCCACAGCCGCCCTCCGTCCGCCGTCCGGTTCCGACTTCAACCCGTGCAGAACCACACCCGGTTTCGTGCAAAGCCGACTTCAACCCGTGCTCCTCCGACCCGGGCCCGTGCAGAAGGGAAGAATCCGCCCCTGGCATTCTTCCCGGTTTTTCCAACCTTTAAACCGTCAAAACGGAAATTTCCGCCGGAATTTCCAGAATTGCCGCCATCTTTTTCAAGCCCGCCCAAAAGCGTCTCCCGCCCCTTATAGATATATTAAGATATCTTACGGGCTTCGCGGCTCCTTCGTCCGCCGCAAGCCCTTCTTTTTGAAAGGAGGCCCCGCCATGCCCGACACCTTTTACTCCCTCCGCCCCCGCCTGGCGGACTACCTCCGGGAGCGGGGGATCAACCCCGCCAAGCGTTTCCGCTGCCTGAATCCGGAGCACTTGGACCGGAACCCCTCCATGGGCTACGATTCCCGCCGGCACAAGGTCCACTGCTTTGCCTGCGGGGCGGATTACGACCTGTTCGACCTCCTGGCCATGGACGAAAACCTCCCCTCCCCCCGGGAGGCCCTGGCGGAGGCCAGCCGCCGCTACGGCACGGGAACCGTGGAGCCGGAGGGGCGGAAGCGGGCCGCTCCGAAGCGGAAGCCTCCCGAAAGCGCCGCGCCCCCGCCGTCCCCGTCCTACCTGGAGGACTGCGCCGCCCACGCGGACAAAACCGACTACTTCGCCCGGCGGGGCCTGTCCCCGGAAACCGTCCTGCGGTTCGGCCTGGGCTACGACCCGGCCCGCCGCTGCGTGGTGCTCCCTTGCGAGGGGGGGCGGGCCGTCCGGCGGAGCGTGGACGAAAAGCGCTACCTCAACGAAAAGGGCGCGCCCTCGCCCCTGTTCCAGCCGGAGCTGCTGCGGGAGGACCGCCCCGTCTTCCTGACGGAGGGGACCTTCGACGCCCTCAGCGCCGAAGAACTGGGCTTCCCCGCCGCCGCGCTGAACGGGGCCGGGAACCGGGAGAAGGCCGCCGCCATCCTGCGGGAGCTGGAGCCGCCCGGCCCGGTGCTGGTCCTGCCGGACAGCGACGGCCCGGGGGAGGCGTGGGCCTCCGCCCTGCTGGAGGAGCTCCCCTGGCTGAGCCGGTGCCCGCCCCTCCCCCAGGGGAAGGATTTAAACGAATTCCTCCTGGCGGACCGGGCCGCCGCCGGGGCCTTCCTGGCGGACTGCGTCAGGGCCTGGGAGAACGCCCACCCGCCCTATGAAAGCCTTTCCGCCGCCGGGCGCATGCCCGCCCTGCTGGAGCACATCCGGCGCGCGCCGCCCCCCCGGCCCACGGGCTTCCCCGGCCTGGACCGGGCCCTGGACGGCGGGCTTTACGAGGGGCTTTACGTCCTGGGGGCGGTGAGCTCCCTGGGCAAGACGGCCTTCTGCATGCAGCTTGCGGACCAGCTGGCCGCCGCCGGAACGGACGTGCTGGTCTTCACCTTGGAAATGAGCGCCTTCGAGCTGATGGCCCGCTCCATCTCCCGCATCACCTTCCAGACCGACGCCAGCCGGGGCCGGACCCTGTCGAAAACGGTCCGGGGGGTGCTGGACCCCCGGCGGAGGAAGAAGGCCGCGCCGGAGGAGGCCGCCCACCTGGAGGCGGCCCAGCGGCGTTACGCGGAGCTGGCGGAGCGGATTTGGATTGTAGAGGGGGACCACGAGACGGGCCTGGAGGACATCCGCAGGGGCGTGGAGCGGCATATCGCCGAGACGGGGCGGAAGCCTGTGGTCTTCCTGGACTACCTCCAGATTATCGCCCCCGCCGACGTGCATTTCACCGATAAGCAGAACCTGGACCGGGCGGTCTGCGCCCTGAAAAAGCTCTCCCGGAGCCGGGGGCTGACGGTGCTGGCCATCTCCTCTTTTAATAGAGAGAACTACAACGCCTCCGCCACCATGGCGGCGTTCAAGGAGTCCGGCGGCATCGACTACTCGGCGGACGTGCTGCTGGGCCTCCAGGCCCGGGGGGCGGGAGGCCGGGACTTCAATTTGGAGGAAGAAAAGAAAAAGGATCCCCGGGAGCTGGAGCTGAAAATTTTGAAAAACCGCTCCGCCGCCCTGGGGGACCCCTCGCCGCTGCGGTACTACCCGGCGTTCTCCTGCTTCGAGGAGGGGCGGTGAGGCTTCCGCCCGGACAGGCCTCACGTGAGGCCGCGCCTGCCAGTTTCGCCAGCGTTTGGACAAAAAAACGGGAGTTTCCCGCTTTGTTACAGTTTTGTTACACTCCCCCCAACCCTCTTGCATTCTTCGAAACGGTCTGCTATGATACGCACATGGAACAGCCCTGCTCCGCTGGAAGCGCCGGTACAGATACTGGTATTGGCTAGCCGCGGTATGTATACCGGGGCGACCGGGAAAGGCGGCGCTGTTTCAAAAATTGAAAAGGCCGGAGGCCGAAGCCGGACCGCGGAGGGGAGGAAGCGCAGCCTCCCGGAGGCGGAAGGGCGGAAGCGGCCGGCCAACGAAAAAGGAGGAAACAACCACCTATGAAGAAGTTCCTTTCTCTGGTGATGGCTCTGGTTATGGTCATGTCCCTGACCGTTCTGGGCGCCAGCGCCAAGGACTTCACGGACGCGGACTCCATCACTTATGATGAGGCCATCGACGTGATTTCCACCATCGGGGTTGTCGACGGTTATGCCGACGGCGACTTCCGTCCCGAAGCGACCCTGACCCGCGGCGCCGCTTCCAAGATCATCTGCAACCTGATCCTGGGCCCCGCTGCCGCCAGCAACCTGACGGCCAGCACCGCTCCCTTTAAGGATGTTCCCGCCAACAGCACGTTCGCGGGCTACATCGCCTACTGCGCGAAGGAAGGCATCATCGGCGGCTACGGCGACGGCTCCTTCCAGCCCGGCGCTACCCTGACCGGCTATGCGTTCATGAAGATGCTGCTGGGCGCTCTGGGTTATGACTCCGCCAACGAGGGCCTGTCCGGCGCCAACTGGAGCATCCAGGTTGCCAAGCTGGTGAACGGCGTCGGCCTGGACAAAGACCTGGAGGACGACTTTGTCGGCTCCAAGGCTGTCACCCGTGAGGAGGCCTGCCTCTACGCCTTCAACACCCTGAAGTCCCGGACCGTGGAGTACAAGGTCCCCGGCAGCACCATCGTTGTCGGCGGCGTTGAGATCAGCCAGAAGGCCAGCAACGCCACCTACCGCACCTATGACACCACTGTCACCGGCACCACCACCGACCGCAACGACGGCAACATCTCCAGCGGCGGCTACATTGAGTTCGCCGAGGAGCACTTCCCCCGCCTGATCCTGAACAGCGGCGAGCGCGACAGCTTCGGCCGTCCCGAGCACATGTGGACCTGGAAGGGCGACAAGATCGGCTCTTACACCGATACCGCCGACGTCAGCTATGAGGGCTATGTCACCATGGCCGACCTGTACGACGACCTGAACCTGACCTCCACCACCAAGGAGTTTGCTGTGTACATCGACGGCGCTGCTCCCCAGAACTTCTACACCTTGGGTGCTGGTACCGACTATGAGGACGAGGGTCCCGACTGGCTGAGTGACCTGGATAATGAAGACAGCAGTGGCAGGACCTATGCCGCGGACATGATTCTGGCTATCGACGACAACAGCATCGCCGACAGCGAGCGCATCGGCACCGGCGCCGGCTGCACCATTGAGGCCTTCAAGAGCGGCACCCAGAAGGTGGCTGGCACCATCGTGGTGATCAACACCTACGTCGGCGAGGTTGTCTCCGTCAACGCCGCCGAGGGCAAGCACGCCGCCAACGTCGAGATCGCTCCCGTGGGCGACGACTGGGAGGATGCCACTACCATCAGCGCCATGACCGGCAAGTTCCTGGATGGCGACAAGTACGGCGATACCTTCGACACCGACAAGTTCGATGTTGGCGACATCGTGACCTTCAACTATGCCTACAAGCTGGATGGCTCGAAGGCTTCCGTGAAGAAGCTGGCCAAGGCCGAGACCGTTGAGGGCGAGGTCAAGGATTACACCGACCAGGAGAGCTTCACCCTGGGCTCCACCGAGTACAAGTACAGCAAGATGGCTACCCAGAAGGTTAAGAGCGAGGATATCCGCACCAGCATCACCGCTTACCTCGACAAGCAGGGCAACGTCCTGTACTTCAACGAGGGCAAGGACAACAACAAGAACTTTGCTCTGGTTCTGGACGCCGGCGTTCGCAGCGCCGTGGGCCGCAACACCTACGAGGCTGAGCTCCTGTTTGCCGACGGCACCACCAAGGTTGTCAGCACCGATAAGCTCTACGGCAACAGCAACAGCGCCAGCCATGCCGGCGGCAGCGATACCTGCTGGATTGGTCAGTGGGTCACCTACCGCGAGAACGCCAACGGCCGCTACACGCTGACCAAGCCCTCTGTGAATACCACGGACGGCAAGACCTGCACCAACATGATGAACAGCAACACCCATGAGGATGCTGACCGCGCTAGCGAAGGCACCAACAACTTCAAGATCGGCGATACCAGCGCTAAGGCTGCCAGCAACGTCGAGCTTGACAGCAACACTGTCCGTGTCAACAGCGCTACCGTCATCATCGTGAAGACCAAGGCCGACACCTTTAAGGTGTACGAGGGCGTGAAGAACCTGCCTGAGATCACCAGTGTGGACGGCAAGCAGGACGGCACTGGCTCCGGCAAGATCCTGTACAGCGCCATGACCCGCGCCAACCAGACCTATGCCAAGTTCCTGTATGTTGACGCCAGCGATTCTACTACTCTGGATGTGAGCAACCGCACCAACACCGACCTGTTCCTGGTTGCCAACACCAACCAGAAGCTCAGCAGCGACGGCAGCAACGAGTACTATGCCTTCAAGGGCGTTGTGGACGGCACCATCAACAACCGCATCAAGCTGAATTGGAACGACACCAAGACCCAGAGCGTCATTGCCCAGCTGCTGGGCGGCACCAACGTCACCCTGAGCACCTTCAGCATTGAGGACGGTCTGTATGAGGCCGACATGGCCGACGAGATCGCCGCTGACGGCAAGGGCTATGTCGTTGCTACCAGCGTTGATAAGGTTACCGGCGAGACCATCGAGGTCGATGGCGGCGATACCTACGACCTGGCTGACGGCTGCAAGTTCTACCGTGTGGACGGCAATGCCACCAACACCCGTATTGTTGAGAGCACCTGGAAGGGCATCAGCAAGGGCGACATCGGCGTCCGCTATGACTACGTGGCTCTGTCCTACAACAGCGACTTCGAGGTCACTGCTATCTACTGGAGAATGGACTACTAAGCGGTTCGCTTACAAGCCGTTTGAAAGTTATTCAGCCTGACTGAGTGAAAGAGGCCCCGCTCCTTTTGGAGCGGGGCCTCTTTTCCGTAAAAGCAAGGCGGTTGTTCATAATCCGTTCTTGAATTACGGCGCTTTTCGGTATATAATAAGACGGCTTGCTGAAAAAGCGATTTCAGGCCATTCCGGCCTGTTCTCCAGGAGGAACCATGAAACGAAAGAAACCCGTGCCTCAGACAGAGGCCGTCCAGGCCGCCCCCGTCCCTGCGGCGGTGCAGAAAGAAAATCCGTATTTAGATACCGTGGCGGTTGTGCTGTTCAGTCTGCTCCTGCTGGTGGGCATGACGGTGCAGACCGGAAGGGTCTCAATTATGCTGATGGCGGCGGCGGTGCTGCTGTCTTTGGGCCGCGGGCCGCTCCGCCGTTTCCGGGAGCGGTTCTGCGTTCCCGTGCTGGGACTGTGGGCGTATGCCCTGATGAACGGTCTTGCGGCGGTTTACTCGCCCTTCGGCGATTCCGCCGTGCCGGAGTTTTATAAGCTGGCGGCGTCCTTTGCCGTGGCGGCGGTGCTGCTGGCTCGGTTTGATAAGCGGCACGTCCGTGGCCTTCTATGGGGCTTCGCCGCCGTCAGTGCGGTAATCGGACTGCTGTGCCTGGACGCGGCGGGAAACGGCGCGGTGTTCCAGGCGTTCAACAGCTTGATTGAGCGGGCGGGGGCCACGTATTCTGATATACCTCAGAAGGCCAGCGGCCGGTTGGTTGGACTTTATAATGACGCCAATGTTTCGGGATGTATTTTAGCTCTGGGAGCGCTTGTCTCCCTCTATTTGATACACACGGAGGAAAAGCGCTGTTTTCGGCTTGTGTCTTGCCTGCTGCTGGGGATAAATGCCCAGGTGTTTTTCCTCTCCATGAGCCGGGGCGCGATTTTGTGCTTTGGCCTGGCGCTGGTGGTGTGGCTTGCAGCGGAGGGCAAAGAGGGCCGCCTCCGGCTGTTTTTCCTGATGTTCCTGTCCGCTGCCGTGACGGTGGGATTCTCCGTCATTATCATGCCTATGCTGGGCCGGACGACGCTCCAGCCCCTGGCGCTGACGCTGGTTTCGGGGCTGGTAATATTCCCGCTGGATTTGCTGTTGCCGGAGCGTCTGGCCGGGTTGCTGGCGGGCCGGGGGAAAGTAGTTGCCGTGGTGCTGGCAGGCTTGGCGGTTCTTTGCGGTGCTTACGTTTTCGCAGCATTTCGAGTAATGGGACCGTATACTCTTATAGGACAGGCGGACCATTTGACAAGAGGAGTAACGCTTCCTGCTGGAACTTATACGGTGGTTGGCGATTGGGACGGTGGCGAGAATGTGCGGTCCTATGTTACCAGCCGTACGCAGGAGCAGGCGCTGATGAATGAATATAGCGATTTGACAAAACCCTCAAGCCTGTCAGAGCAGAGCTTTGAGCTGGAGAAGGAGACCCGCGTTTATATTACCTTTTACAGCACCAGCGAGGAGAATCTTGAACTTCGCCGTATGGCATTCTTCGACGGGAGCCGGGAGTACGAGATACCCATGGATTATAAGCTGGCCCCCTCGGTGTTGATGGACCGTCTTCAGGAGGGCTTATTCAGCAGCTACAGCTTCCTGGTCCGGGTTCAGTTTATGAAAGACGCCTGGAAAATCTTCCTGACCAGTCCCATAATCGGACACGGCCTGGGGGCCACGGAGGGCCTCTACACCTCCGTCCAGCCCTTCTTCTACGAGTCCCTCTACGTCCACAACCACCTGCTCCAGGCCATGACGGACATGGGCCTCTTTGGGCTGGCGTCCCTGCTTAGCGTCGTCGGGGGCAGCCTGTGGCTGATTCTCCGGCGGCTCCGGGAGGAGCGCGACCCGCTGGCGGCGGCGCTGCTGGCCTGCTGGGTGTTACTGAACGTCCACAGCTTGATGGAAATCAACTTTTCCATCCGGGCGTTTCAGTGCGCGGCCTGGTTTTTGCTGCTGCTGCCCGTCCTGCTGTGGGGGAAGCCTCTGGCGGCGGGAGAGCGGGCGTTGAAGCTGGGAGGCTGGTTCCTGGGAGTGGCGCTGTGGCTGTTCCTGCTGGTCTTCGGCGGCCTTCTGATCAGTCACCGGATGGTTGTCCAGGAGGCCTCGGAGTTCTCCACCAGCAGCGCCCAGGAGTTCCTGGACAAGCTCCGGGACTTCACCCGGCGGGACGTGTTCGACCACGAGAGCTATCAGCTGGAGTACGTGGCCGCCGTCGCTACGGTAAACGACAGCCGCTATAACCGGGAGCGGCTCCAGTATGTGGAGGAAATGCGGAAGTCCGGCACCTACACCGCCTGTTCCGGCCTGGCCCGGTACTACTATCTGCCCCGGGGAGAGCTGGAGCAGCTCTTTGAGTGCTCCCGGGAGGGCGTCGCCCAGGAGGCCTCCACCAACGAGGCCTGGAACCTCCAGCTGAATTTCTACCGAAACGAGGTCCTGCCTGCCGCCGGAGTGGAGCAGATGGACGTGTTTATGGGCGGCGTGCTGGCCCTGGACAACTTTTTGCAGGAGTGGAGCGAGGGCCGCCTGGAGGAAATCCAGCTCTCAGAGGAAAACCAGGTATTCCTGGAGCGGGTCCGGGACGGCCATGCCCAGGGTCTTCCCGCCGAGGCCATGTACCTGTATCTTTCCGGCGCGTTTGACACGGTGCCGGAGTTTGCGGCGGAATAAATTTCAGTATAGTCCTATGTGCCGAGGCGAGAGACCATTTAAAAAATGGTCTCTCGCTTTTTTCATACGCAGAAAACTTCTTCCTGAATGAAAAAATGCGACGAAAAGGCTTGCATTCTTGAAGAGTCTGTGTTATTCTGAGCAACAGAAAAAGCGTTGTTGCGCCCAAGTTGACCACGAATGACCACGAAACGGAGGGAGCCCGGATGCGCCAAGGCGACAATATCAGAAAACGCGCGGACGGGCGCTTTGAGGCCCGCTACCCCAAGGGCCGGAGCCCGGAGGGCCGGTTGCTGTACGGCTGCTGCTACGGCAGGAGCTATGAGGAGGCGGCGGCAAAGCGGGAGGAGGTTCTCCGCCGGAATATCCGGGTGCGGGAGCTGAACCTGCTGATTTTAGGGGCGGGCAGCCACGGCCAGGAGGTGCGGGAGCTGGCCCAGCGGCTGAACGTGTTCCGGCGGATCGCCTTTTTGGACGACGACACGGGGAAGACGGAAACGCTGGGGCCCTGCTCCAACCTGGAGCGCTGGGCGGAGGAATTCCCGGTGGCCATCCCGGCGGTGGGGGAGCGGGCCCTGCGGATGCGCTGGCTGGGGGAGCTGGCTCGGGCGGGGTTTGTCCTGCCGGTGCTGGTCCATCCGGACGCCACTGTGTCCCCCAGCGCGGTTCTGGGCTATGGAACGGTGGTCTGCGCCCGGGCCGCCGTGGGCAGCGGGGCGGAAATCGGCCCGGGCTGCATCATCTCCAGCGCCGCCACCATTGAGCGCTGCGCCGTCCTGCCGGAGGGCACCCACGTGGACTGCGGCAGGGTGGTGCGCCACATTCCCAAGGAAGCATAGCGCACTGGGGAGAAATCGCAAAACGGACAGCATGGGAGGAAGCAGAACATGGACGAGCAGAAAAAGATACCCTTTTCTCCGCCGGATATTACGGAGAAGGAAATTTTCGAGGTGGCGGAGGCCCTGCGTTCCGGCTGGATTACCACCGGACCCCGGACGAAGGAATTTGAAAAGCGGATTGCCGCGTACTGCGGTACGGAACAGGCGGTGTGTTTGAATTCCGCCACCGCCTGTCTGGAGCTGACGCTGCGGCTGTTTGGCGTCGGACCGGGGGACGAGGTGGTCACCTCCGCCTATACCTACACCGCCTCCGCCAGCGTAATCGCCCATGTGGGTGCGAAAATTGTTCTGGTGGATACGGCTCCCGGCTCCTATGAAATGAATTACGATGCCCTGGCCGACGCCATAACTTCCCGGACCAAGGCGGTTATTCCTGTGGATGTGGGAGGCGTCCTCTGTGATTATGCGCGGGTGTTTTCCATTGTGGAGGAGAAAAAGGGCCTGTTTTCCGCCGCCAATGAAATGCAGGAGCGGCTGGGACGGGTTCTGGTGCTGGCGGACGCCGCCCACAGCTTTGGGGCCCATCGGGGCGGAAAGCGCTCGGGCGCCTTCGCGGACTTTACCTCGTTCTCCTTCCACGCGGTGAAGAACCTCACCACTGCCGAAGGCGGAGCGGTGACCTGGCGAAAGGACCTGGGGCTGGACGGCGGGGAGGTTTACAAGCAGTACCAGCTGATGAGCCTCCACGGGCAGAGCAAGGACGCCCTGGCCAAAACGAAGCTGGGAGCCTGGGAATATGACATTGTGGCCCCGCTGTACAAATGCAACATGACGGATATCTGCGCGGCGGTCGGGCTGGTCCAGCTGAACCGTTACCCGGAGCTACTGGCGAAGCGCCGCCGCCTGACGGAGCTGTATAACAGCCTTTTAGCGGACCGGGGTGTGGAGGCGGCTCCCCACATCCGGGAGGGGGAGGAGTCCAGCTTCCATTTGTACCTGACCCGGCTGACAGGCAGGGGAGAGGCGGAGCGGAACGCGATGATTGAGGCGATGGCCCGGGAAGGCGTGGCCGCCAATGTCCATTACAAGCCCCTGCCCATGCTGACGGCTTATAAAAATTTAGGCTTTGATATCAAGGATTATCCCCAAGCCCTGGCCCAGTACCAAAACGAGCTGACCCTGCCGCTGTACTCCGCCTTGACGGAGGAGGACGCGGAGCGGGTGGCGGAAACGATGCTGCGGGCAATGTGAAAGGAACAGTACAGGAATGAAGTGGACGAAGGAGTTTCAGCAGGATGTGCTAGAATGGGATACGGTAAACTGGCGGCGGGCGGTTGATTTTTGGGATGTCGCGTCTATCTGTCAAGGGAAATCTTTGCGGGTGCTGGATGTGGGTGCCCGGAGCGGCGGGCTTTCCCTTTTGTTTGGATGTGCCGGGCAAGAGGGAATAGCAGACTATACAAGTATAGTCTGCTCGGATTTGTCAAATCCGAGCGAAACAGCCGGCCCACTGCATCAAAAATATGGCCTGGAAAGTAGGGTATCTTATGCGGTGGTAAATGCGGTGGAATTAGAAGCTGTAGAGGAATACGACGTGGTTTGCTTCAAAAGCGTATTGGGCGGGATTGGATATGGTGACAACAAAGCTGCGCAGGAAGCTGCCGTACGAAATATGTATCGGGCATTGAGGCCAGGTGGCTATCTGGTATTTGCCGAGAATCTGGCAGCAACGCGGGTTCACCAATTTCTGCGCAAAAAGTTTAACCGATGGAACTCCTGGCGGTATATCACTATAGCGGAAGTTCAGGCGTTCTGCTCAGACTTTTCCGACGTGCGTTGGCGATGTTTCGGTTTCTTGGGCACGCTTGGACGCAGCGAGAGGCAGCGGCGTTTCTTAGGACGGATTGACCAGATATTTGACTGTCTGCTTCCGGATAACGCGAAATATATCATTTCAGTCGTTGCGAAAAAATGATTAAGCGCAAGATTTGCCGCAAAGTCCTACTACTAGCTTGGATATGTTGCCGCAGTTATGGATAATTCTAAAAGGGGACATGTTCGCCGCAGGTCCTCCGCCTTACTCCGCGCTGCCGAAAACAGAGGACTTTCGAGGGAGAATGACTTGCTATGAAAACCGTTTTGATTGTGGCCGCTCATCCGGACGACGAGCTGCTGGGCGTAGCGGGAACCGCCGCCCTTCACGCCGCGGCTGGGGACAATGTGTATTCCGCCATCATGTGCGAGGGGGAATCCCTGCGGTATCAAAAAGATATGGGGCAGCGGGCCGCCATGGAGCGGGCCGCAGAGATTTTGGGTGTGAAGCGGGTCTATCCCTTGGGCTTTCCCGATCAGCGGCTGGACACCTTTACGCTGACAGAGCTGATTACACCGCTGGAAAAGCTCTCGGAGGAACTGCACCCCAACGTTGTTTACTGCCAGTACGGCGGTGATATCAACCGGGACCACCAGCTCCTGTTTGAGGCCGCGAATGTGGCTTTCCGTCCCCTGGACCCGTGGATAGAGGAGTTTCTCACCTTTTACACGGTGAGCAGCAGCGAGTGGGGCTGTCCCCATAGTTTTGTCCCGGATACGTGGGTGGACATCAGCGCCGTGCTGGAGAAAAAGATTCAGGCCTTTTCCTGTTACCGCAGTGAGGTCCGGGAATATCCCCATCCCCGCTCCTGCGACGCGCTCCGTTATGCGGCGCACTTTTTCGGAAACCAGTGCTGCATGGATTCTGCCGAAGCGTTCAAGACCGTCCGCAGGCTTAAAAGAAACAGCCGGTAAAGGAGATAGGCATGGAGGATCTGCACTTTTTCCGTGTTAACACTGGAGGCCATGTTCCGGGAACGGATTACTGGGTTACCCGTCCCGCGTCGATTAACCACCCGAAGGACCATGCGGTTATGTTCCTCACGGAGGGGCACCCGGAATGGCGGGAAGTGTTTTTGTCTGTCTCCGGCTGTCTGGTCTTCTGGCCGGATAGCTGGGAGGTACCGGAAAGTATTTCCGTAAAAAACGCGGTGTGCCCCTGCCGGAATCCCCATTTGGAGTACTGCCGGTTTTTCCGGCGGCATGGAATCACCGGGCTTCCCGCGCTGGAGGAGACCTTTGAGCGGAACGGCTCCCACATCGCCAAAACGGCGAAAATTGGGGAGCGGGCCGTGATTTTTCCGGGCTGCTACATCGGCGGGGAGGTTACCATCGGGGACGACTGCTACATCGGCCCGGGGGTGAAGATCCTGGGGAGGACCCACATCGGAAACCGGGTCTGGATTCGGGAGAATACGGTAATCGGTATGGACGGCATGACCACAGACCGGGATGGGGAGGGCCACCCGGTGCCCATGCCCCAATTCGGCGGCGTCGTGATTGAAGATGATGTCCGGATCGGGGCGCTGGCGGTAATTCAGCGGGGCGCCATTGACGACACAGTCCTGCACAGGGGCTGTAAGATTGACAGCCTGGCCCTTATCTCCCACAATGTCAGCGTAGGGGAGGAGTCTATTGTAGTCGGAACGGCCTTCCTGTTTGGCAGCGCCTCTACCGGGCGGCAGGCCCAGGTTTCCGGCGGATGCATGGTTGGGAATTATGTACGCGTTGGGGAGCGCGCGTCCCTGGGCATGGGTTCTGTCGCAACCAAGGATATTCCGGATGGATGGGTTGCGTACGGAGCTCCGGCAAAGCCAATCCGGGAAGGCACATTTGACCCAGAGAAAGGCTCCATCTTTTGAGCACCAGGCCGGCGGAATGCAAGATAACATATAACAGGTGGTTTACAACATGTCCTATATCAGCAAAGATGTTCTGACGGCCAGTCAGAAACGTTACTTAAAATATAAGCGTCTGTTTGACGTCTGTTTCGCACTGCTCCTGCTTCTCCTGCTGTGGCCAATCATGCTGTTGGCAGCGCTCTGGGTGAAGCTGGAGTCCCCTGGGCCAGCCATTTATTCCCAGCGCAGGCCAGGGTATCATCAGAAGATTTTCTCTATTTATAAATTCCGCTCCATGCGGGTGGAAACGACGCGGAACGGCGTGCCGTTGTCCGATGAGGAACGGATTACCAAATCGGGGCGAATCCTGAGAAAAACCAGCATCGACGAGCTGCCCCAGCTTTTCAACATTCTCAAGGGCGAGATGAGCCTGATTGGCCCCCGGCCTCAGCTCATTAATGACCTGGAAACGTTCACCGAGGAGCAGCTCATCCGCTTTGAAGTCCTCCCGGGGATCACAAGCTGGACGGCCATTCACGGCAGGAACATGATCGCTGTTCAGGAGAAATACGACTTGGATGTCTATTATGTCCGGCATATCGGGTTCAAAATCGACGCTGAAATTTTTTTCAAAACCATTCCCGTGGTGCTCTCCCAGGAGAACACCGTAGACCTCATCAACGAGCAGATTCCCGCCAGCGAAATCCTCTCCGACCAGGAGGAGCGGGAACCGGCAGTAAAATGAAAATGGAATTCTGCGGCAGCCCCTTTCCGTAGCGGAAGAAGCGGCAAAACCAGACAGCTAAGAAAACAGGATGGGGCCAAACAGGAACTGACCATGTGCCGTCATAAAGGAGAAAACATGAATATCTGGCTGATCAATCATTACGCCGTGCCGCCGAAATATTACCCCCTGGCTCGGCAAACCTATTTCGCAAAACACCTGATGGAGATGGGGCATACGGTTACCATTTTTGCCGCCAGTACAGTGCATAACTCAGACATCAACCTCATCACCGACGGTTCCCACTGGCGGGAGGAGACGTTGGAAGGTGTCCACTATGTCTATATCAAGTGCTTGGACTACCAAGGCAACGGCCTAAAGCGGGTGTATAACATCTGTGAATTTGCCTGGAAACTACCAGGAGTGTGCAAAAAATTCCCCCGCCCTGATGCCATCGTTGCCACCTCCATACCCCCTACCTCCTGCGCCGTAGGTATCCACCTGGCTCGGAAGTACAAGTGCCGGGGCGTGGCGGAGATCGCGGATCTTTGGCCGGAGGGCATCGTAGTTGCCGGCATGGCGGGTCCTCATAACCCGGCAGTCCTTGCCCTGCGCTGTCTGGAAAAGTGGATTTACAGGAAAGCAGATGCTGTGGTCTTCACCATGGAAGGCGCTTACGACTATATCAAGGAGCGGAAATGGGAGAAGGCTGTTCCCCACTCCAAGGTCTTCTATATCAATAACGGCGTGGATTTGGAGCAATTCGATTCTGATCGGGAACACTTCCATCTGGATGATCCTGATTTGGAGGACCCCGGCACATTCAAGCTCATTTATACCGGAAGCATCCGCAAGGCTAACGGGGGTTCCCAGCTTTTGGCATGTGCAGAACTGCTCCGAGATTATCCGCAAATCCGGTTTCTAATTTATGGTGCCGGAGATGATTTGGAATCATTGGAGGCAGCCCGCCGGGAGAGGGGCTTGAATAACCTATGTTTCAAGGGACGGGTGGATAAGCGAAATATCCCCTATATCCTCTCAAAAAGCAATGTAAACCTAGTAAACTACGATCCGAAGGCCGCAGAAATCTACCGCTTTGGCAATAGCCAAAATAAGTTTTTTGAATACCTGGCCAGCGGAAAGCCCTTACTGTCCAACATAAAGATGGCCTATAATCCGGCAAGCCACACCCACTGTTGCTTCTCCGCATCTTCTTCCAGCGCGGAGGATTACGCCAAGGCTGTACTGGAGCTGTACAAACTTCCCCGTGAGGAATATGAAGCGGTTTGCCGGGCCGCCAGAGGAACGGCGGAGGAATACGATTTTAAAAAGCTTACAGAAAAGCTTTTTAACGTCATAGAAGGGATTCAGAAATAATGGAATTTACCTACCAGGCGTACCGGGGCCTGCTTTCCCTGCTCCGGGATGGGGGCTATGCCTTCCGAAATTACCACGATTACAAGGACGAGCCCCGCTGCGTAATCCTCCGCCACGACATCGACAACAGCCTGTCCCAGGCGGTGCGCCTTGCGGAGCTTGAGGCGGAGGAGGGCGTGCGCTCCACCTGGTTCGTCCTGCTTAGGACAGATTTCTACAACCCCGCCTCCCGGGACGGCTTGGAGAAGCTCCGGCGCATTCAATCCCTGGGCCACGAAATCGGCCTGCACTTCGACGAGGCGTCCTACGTCCCGGCCCTGCCGCCGGACGGGGTAGTGCAAAACATTATAAAGGAGTGCGGACTCCTGTCCGCACTCCTCGGCGGGGAACCCCGCCGAGCGTTTCCTGCGTTTCCATGCACCGGCCGTCGAAAGCCACGCTGGAGGCAGACTATGACATCCCCGGCATTGTAAACTCCTACGGCCAGACTTTTTTCCATGATTTCAAATATCTCTCCGACAGTCGCCGGAGGTGGCGGGAACCAGTGGAGGATATCGTCCGCTCCGGTACATATGACCGCCTGCATATCCTGACCCACGCCTTCTGGTATCACAAGGACGATCAGGACATCTCCCGGACCGTGAGGGACTTTGTCCGCTCGGCAAGCCGGGAGCGCTACGGGCAGATGGCGGAGAATATCACGGATATGGAATCCATTTTAAAGGAGGATGAGATAGGGTGAAGATTTCAGAGATTCTCAATTTCCTGAACGGGGCGGGCATTCCCTTCACCTTCGCCGGAGACAAAGGGGCCGCCGTGGAGGGCTTTTCTTCCCTGGCCCACTACAAGCCCGGCTCCTTTACCTGGATTAAGGCCGAGAAGAACATCCCGGAGGGCTTCGGCCTCAGCCGCGTTGCCTTGGCAATCGTCTCTGAGGAGGTAAACGCCGGAGCCGCTCCCAACGTCATCCGCACAACCGAGAGCAAACGGGCCTTCTTCTCCTCCATCGAGCACTTCTACGGACAGGCGGAGGAGCGGCCCGCCGTGGGGCAGTTCACCTACATTTCCCCCAAGGTCAAGCTGGGAAAAAACGTCCACATCGGCCATAACTGCACCCTGGACGGGGATATTACCATTGGGGACGGCACCGTCATCTGGAATAATGTGGTTATTATGAACCGGGTTGTGATTGGAAAAGGCTGCGAGATTGCCTCCGGCACGGTCATTGGACACGACGGCTTCGGCTACACCGAGGATGCCCGCCACAAAAAAACCATGGTCAAGCACTTCGGCGGCGTGACCATTGGCGACCGGGTTACGATTTTGGAAAATTGCAGCGTCAGCCGCGGCGTTATCGACGACACGGTGATCGAAAGCGGCACAAAGATCGACGCGGAGGTCCGTGTGGGGCATAACTGCATCATTGGAGAAGACTCCGCTTTCATCTGCGGCAGTCAGCTATACGGCTCCTGCCGTTTTGGAAAAAACGCCTATTTTGCCACCGGCGTTATCAAAAACCAGACAAGCGTAGGGGAAAACGGCTTTGTGGGGATGGGGTCCGTCGTCTTGAAGGATGTTCTTCCCGGCGAAACCGTGGCGGGAAACCCCGCAAAACCGCTTATTAAAAAGGCGGACCGCCCCATAGCTCAGACCCCGCAGGGGGTAAGAAAGAAGGAATAACCCATGCAATTCATCGACCTGAAAGCCCAGTACAAAGCCCTGAAAGCCGAAATCGACTCCAGCATTCAAAGCGTCCTCAACGCCGCCCAGTTCATCAGCGGGCCCCAGGTAAAGGAGCTGGAGGCCCAGCTGGCCGCCTTCGTGGGCCGGAAGCACTGCGTCACCTGCGCCAACGGCACCGACGCGCTCCAGCTGGCCTTTATGGCCGCCGGAGCAGGGAAGGGGGACGCGGTTTTCTGCCCGGACATGACCTTTATCTCCTCCACGGAGCCGTCCAAGATGTTCGGGGCCGCCTCCGTCTTCTGTGACATCCTGCCGGACACCTACTGCCTCAGCCCCGAGAGCCTGGAGCGGCAGATCCAGGCCGTCCTGGCGGAGGGGAAGCTGAGGCCGAAGGCCGTGGTGGCGGTGGACATCCTGGGGAACCCCTGCGGCTACGACGCCCTGGAGCCCATCTGCGAAAAATACGGCCTCACCCTCATTGAGGACGCGGCCCAGAGCTTCGGCGCGTCCTACCACGGGAAGCGGGCCTGCGCCTTCGGTCATGTGGCCACCACCAGCTTTTTCCCCGCCAAGCCCCTGGGCTGCTACGGCGACGGCGGCGCGGTCTTCACCGACGACGACGAAACCGCCGCCCTGTTCCGCTCCCTCTGCGTCCACGGCAAGGGCCCCGGCGGAAAATACGATAACGTCCGCGTGGGAATGAATTCCCGGCTGGACACCCTCCAGGCCGCCGTCCTCCTGCCCAAGCTCAAGGCCCTGGGGGACTATGAAATCGACCGCCGGCAGGAGGTGGCTGGGCGCTACAACGCCGCCTTCGCCGGAAAGCTCGTCACCCCCTTTGTGGAGGAGGGCTGCGTCTCCGCCTGGGCCCAGTACGCCCTGCTGGCGAAGGACACGGCCCAGCGGGATAAAATCACCGCCCATCTAACGGAAAAAGGCATTCCCAACATGGTTTACTACCCCAAGCCCCAGCACGCCCTGCCGGTCTTCCGGGACGAGCCCCGGTACGGCGAGACCTTCCAAAACGCGGACGATTACTGCGCCCGGACCTTCTCACTGCCCATGCACCCCTATCTGGAGGAAGCGGAACAGCAGCAGGTCATTGACGCGGTTCTGGAGGCACTGAGCTTATGAAGTTGTCTGATTATTTAAAAAAAATAGAGTGTACTTGTTCTCTAATTTCCGACGGCACATTTACGTCCTTAGAACAGTGCTCCCGCATCCGGGGGGAAAAGGCCCTGACCTATTTAGAAGCATCCAAGTACTTGCATACCCTGGAAAATTCCCGGGTCTCCTGTGTAATCTGTACGCCGGAGATTCAGCCGTCTATTCCTTCTCATATTGCCGGCGTAGTCGTAACGGAATCTCCAAAAGCAGTTTTTTTTATGCTTCACAATTATTTAGTCCGTCATGGAGAAAAGCGGCCCACAATTATTGACCCCACTGCTTATGTCAGCCCGCTGGCCTATGTAGCCCCTTACAATGTAGTGATTGGAAAATATGTAGAGCTTCAGCCATTTGTAGTCCTTAACGAGGGGAGCATTATTCAAGACCATGTACGCATTTGCAGCGGAACTGTAATCGGAGCTCAGGGCTACACCGTTATAAAGGAGGGATCGGACCGCGCTTTTATTGGCTTAGATGCTGGGCATACAATTATCGAAGAAGGGGTGCAAATTGGAAGCAATTGCAATATCGAATGTGGTGCCCTTCAACTTGATATCACCCGCATTGGCGCTTATTCTATGATTGATAACGGCGTGCTCGTTGGTCACGGTACCGTGATCGGAAAGCGCGGTTTAATTGCGGCCGAGGCAGAGATCAGTGGAAACTGCGTTTTGGGCGACCGTCTCTGGATTGGAGTAAACGCTACTATTTCCAATGCCATAACCATCGGAAATGACGTGAAAATATCCTTGGGCGCAGTCGTGACAAAGGACGTTCCCGACGGTGAAACCGTCACGGGCAACTTTGCTGTTCCTCATCGTTTATTTATGCGTAATCTCAGGGAGTCTCTGGGAGAGGACACAGTTAGCGGACAAACGCCCCCCCCCCGCGGACATTCCGGGGAATCCTAACCACTTTCGCCACGCAGCCTGACCTCCAAAAGGAGGCCGCATGATGAAAAGCGGATATTTCGTACACGAGTCCAGCTATGTGGACGAGGGCTGCGAGATTGGGGAGGGGACCAAAATCTGGCACTTCTCCCACATCATGAAGGGCTGCAAAATCGGAAAGCGCTGCAACATCGGGCAGAACGTGGTCATCTCCCCGGGCGTGGAGCTGGGGGAGGGCGTGAAAATCCAGAATAACGTCTCGGTGTATACCGGCGTGGTCTGCGAGGACGGCGTGTTTCTGGGCCCCTCCTGCGTGTTCACCAACGTGATCAATCCCCGGGCCTTCATCGAGCGAAAGAGCGAGTACCGGAAAACCGTCGTCAAAAAGGGCGCCAGCGTCGGGGCTAACGCCACCATCGTCTGCGGCCACGACGTCGGGCGCTATGCCCTGGTGGGGGCCGGAGCCGTGGTGACCAAGGACGTGCCGGACTACGCCATGGTCTACGGCTGTCCCGCCGAGATCCGGGGCTACGTCTGCCAATGCGGGGAGCAGCTGAAATTCTCCGACCTGCGGGCCGTCTGCCCCGCCTGCGGGAAGGCCTATGAAATGGATGAGAAAGACTACACCATCAAGGAGTTGGACTGACATGGGCATCAAGGAAGAACTGATTCGGAAAATCCAGGACAAGACCCTGGTAATGGGCGTGTGCGGCCTGGGCTACGTGGGGCTGCCCCTGGCGGTGGACAAGGCCAAGCACGGCTTCAAGACCATCGGCTTCGACGTGCAGCAGGAGAAGGTGGACCTGGTGAACGCCGGGAAGAACTACATCGGCGACGTGGTGAACGCCGATCTGGAGGAGCTGGTGAACAGCGGCATGCTCCGGGCCACCTCCGATTTCAGCTTTGTAAAGGACGTGGACTTTATCGCCATCTGCGTGCCCACACCCCTGGACAAGCACCAGCAGCCGGACATCAGCTTCGTCCGGGACTCCACCGCTGCCATCTCCAGGCACCTGACCCGGGGGTCCATCGTGGTGCTGGAGTCCACCACCTACCCCGGCACCACCGAGGAGCTTTTAAAGCCCATCCTGGAGGAGGGCAGCGGCCTCAAGTGCGGGGAGGACTTTTACCTTGGCTTCTCCCCGGAGCGGATTGATCCGGGCAACCTGATCTACAAGACCAGCAACACCCCCAAGGTTGTCGGGGCCATCGGCCAGGACGCGGTGGAGGTCATCGCCATGGTGTACCGGGCCATCCTGGACGGGGACG
Source organism: uncultured Oscillibacter sp. (assembly GCA_949959305.1). GTDB lineage: Bacteria > Bacillota > Clostridia > Oscillospirales > Oscillospiraceae > Oscillibacter. Next base: position 23,393 of record CATLJA010000006.1, on the reverse strand, counting down.
TGACCACCGTTTCCTCTCCGGCCGTCGCCGAGATGGAGAAGATTCTGGAGAACACCTACCGCAATATCAACATCGGTCTTGTAAACGAGCTGGCCATCCTCTGCAACCGGATGGGCATCAATATCTGGGAGGTCATCGACGCGGCCAAGACCAAGCCCTACGGCTTCCAGGCCTTTTATCCCGGCCCGGGCCTGGGGGGCCACTGCATCCCCCTGGACCCCTATTACCTCAGCTGGAAGGCCCGGGAGTACGGCTTCCACACCAGCATGATTGAGGCGTCCATGATGGTCAACGACCGGATGCCGGAGTACACCGTGGAGCGGGCGGGGAAGATTCTGAACCGCCATAAGAAGTCCCTGAACGGCTCGAAGGTGCTGGTGCTGGGCGTGGCCTACAAGCAGGACATCGACGACTACCGGGAGAGCCCCGCCGTGCGGGTGCTGGAGGAGTTCCGCAAGACGGGAGCCCTTGCGGATTACTACGACCCCTACGTCCCCAAATACCGGGAAGGCGGCGTGTGGTACGAGGGGATTCCCGCCCTGACGGCGGAGGCCGTGAAGGGCTACGATCTGGTCTGCATCGCCACCGCCCATACGAAGGTGGATTACGAGATGGTCTGCGGCTGCGGCGTGCCGGTGTTTGACTGCAAGAACGTGTGTAAAAATCTCGAAAACCGGGAAAATATTGAGGTGCTGTAAATGAAGAAAATCTGCACGGTCGTCGGGGCCCGGCCCCAGTTCATCAAGCTGGCGGTGGTGTCCCGGGTGCTGCGCAAGCGGTTCCGGGAGGTGCTGGTCCACACGGGGCAGCACTACGATTACAATATGTCCGACGTGTTCTTTGAGGAGATGGACGTCCCCAAGCCGGACTATAACCTAGGCGTCTCCGGCGGGAGCCACGGAAGCATGACCGGGCAGATGCTCATAAAGATTGAGGAGATCCTCCTGGCGGAGCGGCCGGACATGCTGCTGGTCTTCGGCGACACCAATTCCACCCTGGCGGCGGCCCTGGCGGCGGTGAAGCTCCATATTCCCGTGTGCCATGTGGAGGCGGGCGGCCGTCTGGGAACCCTGGACAACCCCGAGGAGGTCAACCGCATCGTAACGGACCACGTGTCCGCCCTGCGGCTGGCCTGCACCGCCTCCGGCATGGACTTTCTGCGGCGGGAGGGGCTGGAGGAACGCTCCTATCTGACAGGAGACCCCATGTACGACGCGTTCCGGTACTATACGGAGCGGCTGGACGGTACGGAGCTCTCGGAGCTCCGGGACTTTGACGGGAAGCCCCTGGCCCTGCCGGAGAAATTCTATTATATGACCTGCCACCGTCAAGAGAACACGGACACGGACGAAAAGCTGGAGCAGATTTTCCAAGCCATGGAGGCTCTGGACGCCCCCACGGTCTATCCCGTCCATCCCCGGAACCACGACCGGGCGGAGCGGCTGGTCCGGGAGAGGGGCTTCCGGAATATCCTGCTGTCCCGGCCGGTGGGCTACCAGTGCTCCATCTCCCTGGTAAACCGGGCCCAAAAAATAGTAACGGACTCCGGCGGGCTGCAGCGGGAGGCGTTCTTCGCCGGGAAGCCCTGCGTGACGGTGTTCGACTACGTCGCCTGGCCGGAGACCATGGTAAACAGCTGCAACCAGCTGGCAAAGCCGGATAAAGTGGATATTCTGGAGAAGCTGTCCGCGCCCGTGTCCTTTGACCCGGCGTACCAGCCCTTCGGCGACGGACACAGCGGGGAGAAAATTGTGGAAAAAATCGGGGAGTTTTTGCAATGACAAAAGTCTGCCACATCACCAGCGCCCATGGTCCGGAGGACGTGCGTATCTTCCACAAGGAATGCGTCTCCCTGGCGCGGAATGGATATGAAACCTATCTGGTCCAGCGAGGGGAGAGCTATGAAAAAAACGGCGTCCACATCGTTGGCTTCGGTGAGGTGACCGGGGGACGTCTCAAGCGAATGACGCAGATAGCCCGGTGCGCTTATCAAACGGCTTTGTCGGTGGACGCGGACATTTATCATTTCCATGACCCGGAGCTCCTGCCTTACGGGCTGAAGCTGAAAAAGAAGGGGAAGAAGGTTTTCTTCGACAGCCACGAGAATACGCTGGACTCCATCCTGCAAAAAGAGTGGATTCCGGCTCCCCTGCGGAAAATGGTGTATCACTGGTTTAAGGCTCAACAGGAAAGCGTCTGCCGGCAGCTTGACGCTGTAATTTCCGTAACGCCCAATATTGTGGAATACTTCCGTTCCATTAACCCCCGGACGGTTCAGGTAGCAAACTTCCCTGTCCTCCCTGCAAAAATGCCCCCTCTCCCTGATCGGGGGAGCTGTACCTTGGTATTTGCCGGCGGCATCTCCCGCCAATGGAACCACCACACAATCATAAAGGCCCTGGAGAAGCTGCCGGACTGCGAATATCTCCTGTGCGGCATTCCCGACGATCCTTATCTTCAGGAGCTTCAAGCTCTGCCCGCCTGGGAGCGGGTCCGCTACCTCGGTAGGGTGCCTCACGGAGAAGTGGCCGGACTGCTGGCGCAAAGCGCCATTGGCATGGCGGCGGTGGATTACAGCCGGAACTCCGACTGGAAGAACGGCACTATGGGCAATACAAAGATTTTCGAGGAGATGCTGGCGGGTCTTCCTGTGATCTGCACGGACTTCGTGCTGTGGCGGGAATTTGTGGAGCGATACCACTGCGGAATCTGTATCGACCCGAGGGACGCGGAGGCCATTGCCGCCGCCGTCTCTTATCTGCTGGACCACCCGGAGGAAGCCCGGCAGATGGGGGAGAACGGCCGGAGGGCCGTGAAAGAGGAATTTAACTGGGACGTGGAGGAGAAAAAGCTTCTGGCCCTGTACAAGGAGGTATTGGTCGATGAATGCAAAGCTTAAATCAATCGCAAAAAAGGTTGCTTACCCGGTCATGGAAGTCTTGGACGTTGCATTACCGCCACTATCCACCTTGCTTACACGCTGCGTTTTCTTCCATCTGGCAGTCATCAATGATCTGCATATTTCCAGCGCCTCTCCCTATCATCCGCTTGGCATTTATCCTACTCTTTACGATACCCCGCCTTCCCGCAAGTGGTACAGGCGGTATCTTGCTCATTATCGTTTTGATGAGCAAGGCCTCCCTCAGACATTATACAAAGCCACTGGCACTTTTTTCTATAACGCCGTCATAATCGCTCAGTATGGGATCGCCGAATATGGCTATTACATGAGCACAAATAGCAAACAGCATCGAGAAAACTGTCTGCGGGCAGCGAAAGGACTACTGCAACTTCAAGATAAGCAAGGAGGATGGCCAAATCTAATCGATTATCCAACAAGAGTAGCTTCGCTAGAAAGCGGCTGGTATTCTGCCATGGCGCAGGGTCAAGTAATTTCCTTATTTGCCAGAGCCAATGCCCTGGAACCGGATTCCGCTTATCAAAGCGCCGCCCACCGAGCATTGGACCTCCTGGAGATTCCGACTAACGAGGGAGGGCTCTTATCTAAGCTGGATAGATATGATTTTTTTGAGGAATATCCCACACTTCCTCCCAGTTACACTCTAAATGGCTTCATTTTCTGCCTGTTCGGTCTCTATGACGCTTCACAAGTCTTTCACGACGACCGGGCTGAGCATCTGTTTCAAAGCGGCTTTCAAACCGTCAAGGCGGTTCTCCCTCTTTATGATGGGGATGGGCTTTCTTCTTACGATCTATCCCACATCACACACCCTCCTCTGGATAGACTTCGAGACCGAAAATACCATATTCTGCACGTTCAGCAGCTGCAAGCGCTCGACAGCATCCAGCATGAAGATATTTTCACTTTCTATATTAATAAATGGGGAAAGAACTGGAGGTAACCACCATGAAATACGCCCTCATCGGCTGCGGCCGCATTGCCGTGAACCACATCAAAGCCGCCCTGAATAACCACCTGGAAATCTGCGCCGTGTGCGACGTGAAGCCGGAGGCCATGGAGGCCCTGCTTGCCAAATACGGCCTGGAAAAGGACGAGAACATCCGCCGTTACACCGACTATAAGGAGCTCCTGGCTGCGGAAAAGCCCACCCTCGCCAGCATCGCCACGGAGAGCGGCATCCACGCGGAAATCGCCCTGCGCTGCATCGACGCGGGGGTAAACGTCATCATTGAAAAGCCCATGGCCATGAGCATGGCCGACGCGGAGGAAATCATCCGCCGGAGCGGGGAAAAGGGCGTGAAGGTCTCCGCCTGCCACCAGAACCGCTTTAACGTGGCGGTGCAGGAGCTGCGCCGCGCCGTGGAGGCTGGGCGCTTCGGCCGGATTTCCCACGGCTCCATCCACGTCCGCTGGAACCGGAACCGGGGATACTATGAGCAGGCCCCCTGGCGGGGCACTTGGGCTCAGGACGGCGGTTGCCTCATGAACCAGTGCATTCACGGCGTTGACCTGCTCCGCTGGATGATGGGGGACGAGGTGGAGGAGGTCTACGGCGTTACGAAGCAGCAGTTCCACGACTACCTCCAGTGCGAGGATATCGGCATGGCGGTGGTGAAGTTTAAAAACGGGGCCGTGGGTACCATCGAGGGCACCACCAACGTCTATCCGAAGAACCTGGAGGAAACGCTCTACCTCTTTGGCGAGACCGGCACGGTGAAGCTGGGAGGGACCTCCACCAACAACATCGACGTGTGGGACTTCGCCGAAGAGGGCGAGGCCGACGAGAAGAACAAGGGCCTTCAGGAGGCCACCAGCAACGTCTACGGCAATGGACACACCAGCCTTTTTGCCGACATGATTGAGGCCATTGAGCAAGACCGGAAACCTTATGTGGACGCTGTGGCGGGACGGAACGCACTGGAGATGATTTTGGCCATTTACCAGTCCGCCGCCACGGGGAGGCCCGTGAAGCTGCCGCTGAAGGGCGTGGCCAGTGTGGATTTTATGGGGAGATTCGGCAAATGAATATTCTGGTAGTCTGTCATTACGGCTTGTATCGGGAGTTTTCGTCCTCCTTTGTCCACGCCCAAACGACAGCCTATGCAGCACTGGGGCATCAGGTACGTGTAATTGTCCCCATTGCTATCGGGAAGCAGGATTGGAATGGAAGCAGATCCTCTATACCACTTCAGCAGCGAGAAAAGAATGGCGTACAGCTGTATCTGCTTCGCTATCTCTCTTTGTCCAAATATGGAGAAAAGTGGTTTAACACCGCCAATGCCATTCGAGCCGTCAGAAAGCGCCTGGATACACTTCTGAACGACTTTGTTCCTGACGTTATCCATGCCCATACCTTGGGCTTCGACAGTGAGATTGGAGCCTGGCTGCGGGACCGGCTTGGAATCCCACTAGTGGTCACCACTCATGGCGGTGATTCCTTTATCCCAATTAAAGAAGGAAAGCTTATCCAGTTGAGAGAGCGCGCCAACCGCGCCGACCACCTCGTCTGCGTCAGCTCGTTGCTGAAACGACAGCTAGAGGACTGTGGTGCCACAATCTCCACATCCGTCATTCTAAACGGTTTTCATGTCAAAGATGTGTCTCTCCGTGCGGACAGTCCACCGCATTCCATCGTCCAGGTAGGATATCTGATAACTCGAAAAAAAGCGGATGTGACTATTCAAGCCGCCGCGCACTTACGGAAGCGGTATCCCGATGTTACCTTAGACATCATTGGCTCTGGGGATGAACAGGCCCGCTTTCAAATTCTATGTCATGAGCTGAACATGACAGATGCAGTCCATTTTCATGGTTTCCTTCCAAATAACAAAACCTTACAAAAAATGTCTATGTCCAGATTCTTCATTATGCCCAGCGTCCAAGAGGGCTTCGGTATCGTCTACTTGGAGGCCATGGCCTGCGGCTGTGTCACCATCGGTACAGAGGGTGAAGGCATTGCGGACCTAATCATATCTGGAAAAAACGGCTTTCTGGTCCCGCCGGATAATCCGGATGCTATCGTCCGGGCCGTCGAATGGTGCCTAGAACATCCAGCGGAGGCGGATGCTATTGCGGAACAGGGCCGTCAGGACGCTTTAAATTTAACATGGGAGAAAAATGCCAAGCAGTATATTGCTCTTTTTCAACAGCTTGCATTTAATTGCAACTAAACTGCATGATATTTGTAAAAGATTTTCTGTTTCAAATACAGAACTTTAGCCAGCAAAAAGGTACGCAAAAAAGTTATTCTTTAACAAAGGTGTTGATTATATTATGTCAGTTTTCCTACAGGAAAAATTGATCCAGTTGGTTTTGGAGCCTCTCTCCCATGTAGTGGAAAAAGTGCCCAGATACATTCGAAACATCGTATTTTCTCTATGTATCCTCACTATTGTTCTGCTGGAGTTTGCAAGGTACAGTGGCCTCTATTCTGGACGGTTCTTATATCAATATGCTGTCGTTTATCTGGTCTTTGGCGTTATGATCTTGGCCGTCCTGGTACCAGGACTCAAGCCCGTACATTTTTCCCTTCCTATCACCGTCTGCTGGCTGGTTATTTCGGTCTTTATGGCCCTTACGGGGATCTTTGTTGAAATCGATGCCCTAGCTGAGGCTATTGTCTGGATAGCTATTCTACCAGTATTCTATTTAGTTTTAAGCGGTTCCGGTTTTGACCGGGCCGTTTCCCCGATTATCTGCGGCATCCTGCTTTCCTTCCTTGTCTTTTCTGTAATAAGCATTTTCTTTTTTCCAATCACCAAGATAAATTACGCAAGCTTCTTCCTAAACCGGAATCGTACAGGCGTTTACTGTGCTACTGTTTTCACCTGCCTCACAGGATATCTTTTTGCTACGCATAAATGCTCTCTCCGTACCTTGTTAGCGGATATCCTGCTGGGCTTTACTGCGGCAACGATCTACTACACAAACTGCCGAGCAGCTATATTTGCCACGGGGCTCAGCTTTATCCTTTCCTGTCTGCTCCAACTCTATATCTACAGAAAGACGTGGCAAACCGTACTGCTTCGCCAAGTTCTCCCTGCTGTCGCCGCCATCATTCTCTTGATGCCTACTGCAATTTATATCTATCAGGGAGGATATCAATTGAAGGCTACCATCCAAGCCGCCACCTCCGCCCCAGAGCCCTCGTCTCCCTCGGAGGAGGTCATTCCCCCGGAAACAGTTTCCCCTGCCACACCCCCCTCCACCGTTCTCGATGAAATGAAAGATTACAACGAACGTCGCTTTACAACGACGGAACCAAACTTAAACTATTACACTTCCGGCCGTGTAGCCCTATGGCGCATTCATCTCAGAGAGGTCGGCCTTCTGGGGAATTCTTCGGAAAAGGTCCTCTACAAGGAGCAAAGCAACGAGGTTGAGTCACGGAGTTCCCACTTTACAATTATCCAGTATGCGTATAGCTTCGGCGCACCGGCAGGGATTGCTTTCCTAATTCTCAACATTTTGGCCGGACTTGCCTCCATCCGCTACGCCATAGAGCGGCGAGAGCTGATTTATGCATTGTGGCCCTTTACCATTGCTATCGCGTATGGCGGGGAATCTGTAATGGAGGCCCTTATATCTCCCGTTATCTCTTCCCTAACCCTTCTATACTTTCTTTCGCTATCGCCGTTGGTTATCCGTTTCCCTGCTGTTTCGAAAAGCACTTTGAAGCATTAGATTTCATCTGCAAAAGATAAAACAAAGGATTTGTATTAAAGTTGAAATGGATCATTTAAAAAAATAAGTGAACAAACGCAGAAGAAAATAGTCGATCGTTTACCTTTTTTGATGCAACACGCATTTTCCATATCGTCATTTTAGGTTCCCTTTCATTCTCAACCTGCACAGATGTCGGCCAAATGCTTTTTAGTTAAATCGAATTTCTTTTCCGGCTTCACCCCTATCTTTGATTTTTAACGTTCCTAAAGGAGTCTATATTGCTATGAGAAACCTTCTCAAAAAGATGGGGGTATTTTCCATTGGACCCATCGGTGTTACTCTGCTTGGTTTTTTGACGGTTTCAGCGGCCACACATATCCTTTCTCCTGATGAGTATGGCCGGGCCAGTATGTTCTTTCTTGTGCAAGAGATAGCACCTTCCATGGTCTGCCTATCCATGAATCAGGCTTATGGAAGAGACTTCATCTTAGCGGGGGACAAACAGGACAAGCTATTTTTTAACGCAATCTCTCTTCCATTGCTCATTTCCCTAAGCCTGCTTCTCTTTTCTGTTATCTCACACGAATGGCTTAGTCAAATTCTCTATGGAACCAGTGGAGAGAGCACGGCAATTTATCTCATGTCATTTACATTTCCCAGTACAGTAATTTATACTTTTTCCCTCATGCGGCTTCGAATGCAGGAAGATGGACTCCACCACTCCACATTTATCATCCTAGAAAAAGTCCTAGGATTTATCTTAACTATTGGGTTACTTTTACTGTACGAAAAAAGCTTTCGCAGCGTTGTCTATGGAAAAGCGGTATCATGCATCCTGTCCGCCCTTTTTATCGGTGTCTTTGTCCTGCGGTCAATTTCTATAAAGGAAGCCAGACTGGATCGGTGTATGCTTTCCAATATGCTCCAGTACGCGCTGCCACTAATTCCTGCCAGCATGATTGCCTGGATTCTCACTTCAACGGACAAAGCTATGCTGCGCTTCCTGTGCAGTTATACAGAATTAGGGTTATATACAGCTGCCAGCAAGGTCATTTCAGTTATCGCAGTCATTCAATCCTGTTTTACTACTCTTTGGGTTCCAGTCTCTTTTCGCTGGTACTCTACTCAAAAGAACAACTCTTATTTTAATCTGGTTATGCGTATCGTTGGCTTTTTTGCCACTGTCTTTTGTTTATTCATATTTTTGTGTAAGAATCTGGTAGGTTGGGTCCTCGGCCGCGGCTTTCTAGAAGCAATTGACATTTTTCCCTTTTTAGCACTCTACCCCATTATGTATTTAATGTCTGAAACAACCACTATTGGTATTGCGTTTTCCAAAAAAACAAGCTGGAATATAGTTGTATCAGCAGTTTCTGGAGGAGCTAATCTTTTACTAAATTTTTTGTTAATTCCGATCTTTGGCGGAAAAGGCGCCGCTATTGCTACAGGTCTCTCTTATCTCATTTTCTTTTGGGCCCGCACGCTCATCTCGAGAAAAGTATGGCATTCTTTTCCTCTGCTCCACTTTGTTGTAAACTCTTTAATTTTGGTTGCTAACTGCTTTGTTCACACATTTTGGAGCGGCTATGGAGTCTATCTTTTTTCATTCATCAGTATTTTTCTTCTGGTGCTCTTTAATATTCCAGAAACAAAAAAAGCATATATTCTTTTGAAGCAATTGTAGGTTAATATAAAAAGAAAGCGAACTAAGTTCACATTTTTAAACGAAAGCCAGCTATGTGATCCCTCCAAGATAGGCCCGAAAGAATTTGCCACCCGACAGCCGATCTCCAAAGCAAGCAAAGGTTTTCCTCTTTGCGTTCCTCATTCATAAACTGGAATAGTTGACTTTCATACCTTGACTTGCAAATATACGATGGGAAGGGCTTAATGTAAAATGTTATATTTAATTGGTAAGTTTATATCCATGCTTCGCTACCTAATGTATCGTTTTCGCAGAATCAGAAACAACCGCTCCGTACACAACGCCGGAGGAAGGATTAGCGGTCAATGTAACCTCTCTCATCCTGAAAATATTTTTATCGGTAAAAATTCCTATATTAATAGCGGGGATATTCTTGCCTCCCCAAATGCTAAAATTTATATTGGCGCAAACTGCTTAATTTCATTCCAAGTACATATACGTACCGAAATGCATAACTATAAAGATGCGGATCAGTTAATCCGGCTTCAGGGCCATTCAGAAAAGGATATTATTATTGAAGATGATGTTTGGATAGGCTATGGCGTGCAAATTCTACCGGGTGTAATCATAGCAAAGGGTAGCGTCATCGGCGCAGGAGCGGTTGTCACGCATGATACTATCGCTTATGGAGTGTATGGCGGCGTTCCTGCCAGGTTAATCAGCATGAGAACTCAATCCGGCACAGCTATACCTGCAGACAACTGTGATTTAACTGAGAATCGTCTCTTCAAAAAAGTGAATATTCCCACCTGCGACGGTTCCAGCCAAAGCTGCCATCTTTCCGTCGCTGCCTTTCAAGGAAAAACTTACATGGCCTGCACACCCTACCCATACGACAACGAATATTCCGAAAACCTCTGTCTATACATTCGGGAAACGACCTCAGGGCACTGGAAGCTCATCCCAGAGGCATTCCCGCTGGCCTGTCCACAGAAGCTACGCTTTGAACACTACTCCGATCCCTGTCTGTTCCAAAAGGATGGTCAATTGGAATTGATTTTCCGCAAATGTGAACGCCGGAAAAGCGGGGAAGTGGACCAGCTCTATATTGCTTTCAGCCAAAATGGCCTTTCCTGGACCGCCCCCAGGGTTTTTGCGGAGCAGAAGAAAGACACTTTGATTTCTCCATCCATTGCAGGAAACGCGCTTTTCTGTGTTGAATATAACGGAATTGATTCCAAATTAGTACGGTTTCCCTTTGAACATTCCAACGGGTTGGGCGATAAAACCATCTGCACTGTAGAGGGTTTAGACAATACCTCTTTAGTGTGGCACATAGATTGTGCCACACTACCGGATGGTACCATCCGGGGCCTTTTTTTGCTGCGAGAGAAAAAATCGCCTGTAACTTGCAAGCTGGCCCTTTTCACCTGGTTTCCCGATGAAAACATTTGGCACTTAGAGCGGGACCTGCCGCAGACAGAAGCAGAGCAGAAAGAGATTGCGCATATATACAAATCCTGCTTCACAGAAAATCCAGAATCAATTCTATGTTCTGCCCGGGACCAAAAGGGCCGGTTTTTTCTATACCAAAAAGCAATATAGGGAGGACTTTGCATAATGGATAAAAAACTATTGCTTTTCTGCGGTACGCAGTTTCCTGTTGCGGCCATAAGCTATATGCTGTTCACCCCTGCGATGTCGCTGTTTCTCTGAAACACCGTGAACAACATATTTTTACAGAAATTCAGCTTCGTGGCATCGACAGTTGCAATCAAGGAGCTGCCGATTTCCTATTTGCAACTCCAAATAAAAACAGCTACCCTGGATACCGCAAATTAAACTTTTATGAACTGGGGAAGTTGGAGGTATATGCTCTCATTCTTCGCCCCATTCACCTGCTGCTTCGTAAAGCCTCGGGGCGGGCCGCATCACTGGCCTCCTTTCAAGCATTCTCCTCTTCAAACCGGGAGTGGATGTTGTCCCTCCGATGTCCTTTTACCGAGCAGGACCTGACCTTGATCAATAACCGCCCCGGTATCCATTTGCAGCGCAGTCGAGCCTTTTATCAGTGGAAAATTGACTATCTGCTGGAGGGGGAAACGGCCTGCCTTTATACGCGGCAAGAGGAGCGGCTTCACGCGTTCCTTGTCCTGCGCCGCCACGCCAACGGAACCTGCACAATTTGCGACTGGATGTTGCCGGAAGGCTGTTCCGAAGCCAAACGGCTGCTGAAAAGCGCCGTCTCCCTGCTCCGGCCATATTGCGATTTGCTTACAATTCCTATGGTCAACCCGTCAAGCGCTGAACCCGCTCTCCTCAAAAACAGCGGATTTTTCCTGAAAAAAGAATGGCGACTGCCCTTTATGATCTATCCCACCTCTGAACTGGACACGGAAACGCTGTCCCGCCTCAAGGATCTCCGCAACTGGTCGTTGCGCTATATTGACTCCGACACGATCTTGAACGGCTGATCGCGCCCTTCCTTCAAGCCCCGCCCTGCGGCAGGCCCCCGCCGTTTCCCGGAAATTTGATAAAAAGCCTTTTCAAACCCCGGGAAACGTGCTACACTGGCACAGGTTCCACCAGCCTGCCCTCCGGCAAGGAAAAAAGGAGGCGTCCCGCCTTGCTGTTCAACTCGTTCCGGTTCCTGATTTTCTTCCCCTGCGTCTTCTTCCTTTACTACGCCCTGCCTTTCCGCTTCCGCAAGTATATGCTCCTCGCCGCCAGCTACTATTTCTACATGTGCTGGAAGCCGGAGTTCATCGTCCTGATTCTCCTCTCCACCGCCATCGACTACTTCTGCGGCCTGGGCATCGGGAAGCACCGGACAAGCCGCCGGGCCTCCCGGGCCTTCCTGGCCGTGAGCCTCTTTATGAACCTGGGGCTTTTGTTCTTCTTCAAATACTTCAACTTCTTCGGCGAGACCCTGACGGCCCTCTGCCGGGCCGTCTCCATCCCCTTCACCGCCCCGGCCCTGGAGGTCATCCTCCCGGTGGGCGTCTCCTTCTATACCTTCCAAACCCTCAGCTACACCATCGACGTGTACCGGGGGAGGCTGGAGCCGGAGCGGGACTTCGTCAGCTTCGCCCTGTTCGTCTCCTTCTTTCCCCAGCTGGTGGCGGGGCCCATCGAGACGGCGGCCAATCTCCTGCCCCAGCTGAAGCAGGAGCACCCCTTTTCCTATGACAACGCCGCCTGGGGCCTGAAGCTCATGGCCTGGGGCTTTTTCAAAAAGCTGGTGGTGGCCGACCGGCTGGCGGCGCTGTTCGTGGACCCGGTCTTTGAAAACCCGGCGGAGTATTCCGGCGGGGCTTTTGCCGTTGCCGCCGCGGCCTTCGCCATCCAGATTTACTGCGACTTCGGCGGCTACTCCGACATCGCCCGGGGCTGCGCCAAGACCATGGGCGTGGACCTGATGGTCAATTTCAAAGCCCCGTACTTCGCCGCCTCCCTGACGGAATTCTGGCGGCGCTGGCACATTTCCCTGACCAACTGGTTCCGGGAATACGTCTATATCCCCCTGGGCGGCAACCGGAAGGGGCTCCCCAAAAAAGTCCTGTTCGTCACCGTCACCTTCTTCCTCAGCGGGCTTTGGCACGGGGCGGGGTGGACCTTCGTCATCTGGGGCCTCCTCCAGGCCCTCTACCTGAATGTGGAGTTCATCTTCCGCAGGAAGGGGAGGGGAGGGCCCTCCGCTCCGGCGCCGCTGGCCCTGCTCCGGGGCCTCCTGGCCCGGCTGTGGACCTTCGGCCTGTGCTGCTTCTCCTGGGTCTTCTTTCGGGCGGATTCCATTGGAAGCGCCCTGTACATTCTCCGGCGCAGCGCCGACGGCTGGCGGCGGCCCCTGCCGTATATCCGGGAGGCCCTGGCCAGCCTGAACCCCGGCCGGCTCGCCCTGGTCCCGGTGCTGGGCTCTTTGCTGCTGCTGTTCGCCTTCGACCTGGCCAACGAGCGGGGAGACGCCATCCAAAAGCTCTCCGCCCGGCCGGTTTATATCCGCTGGCCCGCCTATACCGCCTTTCTGCTGGCGCTGGTTCTGCTGATTCCCAAGACGGGCTCCGCCCCGTTCATCTATTTCCAGTTCTGAGAGGGGAGGGAAGAGGCCATGAAAAAGCTGCTGTTCAAATGCGCCCTGCTGGGTCTGATCCTGGGCGGACTGCTGTACGCCGGGGGAGAGGCGTACAAGGAGACCAACACCTACCGCAACCTGGAGCGGGAGGACGGCACGGAGATTTTCCGCGATATGCCGGAGACGGTCGATATCGCCGTCTTCGGCGCGTCCCACGGCCGGGAGGACTTCAAGTTTCCCCCGGAGGGACGGACGCTTTTTAATTTTTCCATGGCCCTGCAAACGCCGGAATACGACCTGCGGCTCATGCGGGAGTATCAGGACCGCATCCGCCCCGGCGCGCTGGTGGTCCTGGCCGTCAGCCCCTTTTTCCCCTTTTACACCCAGCCGGAGGAGCAGTTCCAGGAGCAGCAGCCCCGGTATTACCGGATTCTCTCGCCGGGGAACCTCATAGACCCGGACCTGGGGCTCTATCTCCGGGGGCGGCTCTCGCCCCTGCTGACGGAGGATTTCGAGGACGTCCTCTCCGCCTTTTTCGAGGACGAGCCCCTGGAGCCCACTATAGACGAGGAGAGCGGGCGCAGCCAGATGACGCCGGAGTCGGCCCAAAACCGGAAGCCCAACGTTTTCAGCCTGCAGATCGCCCACGTGGAGGCATGCTTCCCGGAGGCCAATCCGGCCCTGGAGGAGGCATACCGGGAGATGCTGGCCCTTTGTCAGGAGCGGGGCTGGCGGGCGGTGCTGGCGGTGCCGCCGTATTTGAAGGAGTACGCAGACTGCTACACAGAGTTCTCCCCGGACTATTTCGGCGTGATGCGGGGGCTTCTGGAGCCCCTGGCCCGGGAGTACGGCGCGGCGTACCTGGACTACTCCCGCAACCCGGACTTCGCCGGGCGGTACGATTATTACCGGGACATGAGCCACATGAACCTGGAGGGTGCGGAGGCGTTCAGCAGGCGGTTTTACGCCGACCTGGAGGGTCTGGGGCTGGGGGCGTGAGGGCGGCGGATGAGCGCCTCTGAAATGGAACAGGGCGGCAGATTTCGTTAATTCCCGGAAATTTGATAAAAAGCCTTTTCAAACGCCGGGATACGTGCTATATTGTCATATGTTCGAATGTCCTTAGCACGCGGCCTCTCCCGGGGAACCGCGATACCTATGAAAGGACCCTGTTCATATGAAGCACCTTCGAAAACTTGTCGTACTTACGTGCGACAGCCTGATTTTAATCGGCGTCTCCGTTCTCCTGGCCTGGTTCTCCATGCGCTACGACATCCCCGACGCGGTGAGCCAGGGCACCTTTGCCAAGCACCTGGCCCTGCTTTACGTCTGCACGCTGGCCTTCCAGCTGCTTCTGCGCACCTACGACAGCCTCTGGCGCTACGCCGAAAGCCAGGAGTACCTGTCCCTTCTGCTGGCGGCTTTCCTGGGCTTTCTCTCCTATGAGGTCCTGACCCGCTACGTCCTCCGGGTCAACATGATTTCCTTCCTGCTGCTGACGGCCATTGCCGCCCTGTGGATACTGGGGATGCTGTGCATCCGCTTTTCCTACCGGGTGTTCCGCACCCGGATGCAGTACCGGAAGGGGAGCCACCAGGTCTCCGCCGCCATCGTCGGCGCGGGAGCCGCCGGCGTGCAGCTCCTGGAGGAGCTCAGGAGCAATCCAGACAGCCGCTATTCCGTCCAGTGCTTCTTTGACGACGACCCCAGCAAGCACGGCAAGCGCATCCACGGCGTGCCCGTAAAGGGCGGCGTCGGCAATATCCAGAGCCGGATCAAGTCCCTGAATGTCCAGGAAATCCTGGTGGCGATTCCCTCCGTGGACGAGGCCCGCCGGCAGGAAATTCTCCGCAAGCTCTCCAGCCTGAACCGGGTCAAGGTCACGGTGCTCCCCAGCTCGCTGGACCTGCTGGACCGCAGGCCCATCCGCGCCCAGATGCGCAAGGTCCGCATCGAGGACCTGCTGGGCCGGGAGCCCGTCCGCCTGAACCCCGCTCCCGTGGACGCCTTCCTGGGCGGCCGGACCGTGCTGGTCACCGGGGGAGGGGGGTCCATAGGCTCGGAGCTGTGCCGCCAGATTGTCAAGCACGGCCCCAAAAAGCTGATTGTGCTGGACATCTACGAGAACAACGCCTACGATATCCAGCAGGAGCTGCTCTACCAGTACGGCGGGCGGCTGGATTTGTCGGTGGAAATCGCCTCCATCCGGGACCGGGAGCGCCTGCGGCAGATTTTCGCCCGCTACCGGCCCGACGTCGTGTTCCACGCCGCCGCCCATAAGCACGTCCCCCTGATGGAGAACAGCCCCCAGGAGGCCGTGCGGAACAACGTCTTCGGCACGCTGAACCTGGTGCAGACCGCCGACGAGTTCGGCGTGAAGAAGTTCATCCAGATTTCCACCGACAAGGCGGTGAACCCCACCTCGGTGATGGGGGCCAGCAAGCGGCTCTGCGAGATGATTCTCCAGTCCATGAAGGGCCGGAGCGCCACGGACTTCGCGGCGGTGCGCTTCGGCAACGTGCTGGGCTCCAACGGCTCCGTGGTGCCCCTGTTTAAGCGCCAGATTGAGGCGGGGGGCCCCGTCACCCTTACGGACAAGCGGATTATCCGCTACTTCATGACCATCCCCGAGGCGGCCCAGCTGGTGCTTCAGGCGGGGGCCATGGCCCGGCAGAGCGAGCTGTACGTCCTGGACATGGGCCGCCCGGTGAAGATTCTGGACCTGGCGGAGACCCTGATCCGCCTGTCCGGGTACGTGCCGTATCAGGATATCGACATCGTGGAGACGGGCCTCCGGCCCGGCGAGAAGCTCTACGAGGAGCTGCTGATCGCCAGCCGGGACATTGAAAAGACAGAAAACAACCAGATTTTCGTGGAGCGCCAGCCCGCCATTACGCCGGAGGAGCTGGGGGCCAAGCTGTCCATTCTCTCCGCCGCGCTGGAGAAGAACGATCCCGGCGTGATTCGCAAGGCCCTGCACCAGGTGGTGCCCACCTTCCACGAGCCGGAGGAGCTGAACCGCTCCCAGGGCTCCGAGGTTCACATCCCGGCCCAGCAGGAGGAGGAGCCCCGAAGCAAGGTCGTGGCCTTCCGGCGGCAGGCTTAGAGCTGCCGGAGATATACCCGCCCCGTGTTAAATTGTGTCCAAGCTGGACGCACCGCCGGTATTATGTTCCTGGTTTTATGCTATAAGCTATAATAGGGATAGGGGTATCGCGGCATACAGCAAATGCGATTATGAAGCGGTATGAAATCGGCTTTCGGTTTCGGTGAACAAGGGAATGTGTCCGGATTGGGCACATTCCCTTGTTTGGGAGTGTCAAAGTTGGACACACCTTGCGCCGCTGAAGGGGGGCGGGGAGGACGCTTCCCGCCGGATGTCCAAAGGGGTAATGACGGTGCCACGGTAAAAACAAGCGGGCCGGGAGGGCGCGTCTCCTCCCGGAATTCCCGCCCCCTGGCGGGGCGTTTCCCTCCGGCAGGCAACAAAATATTGCGAAAAGTACCGAAAAATGTGTTGACAGTGCGGGCAGATTTTGGTATGATAGAAGGGCGCAAAACAGGCGCGCCGGGTGCGCCTCAATGCATCTATCCCCGTTCAGACGTACCCGGCGCGCCTGAACGATCTTCATTTTCCAGAGGGTTCCTTTTATCCTCACTGCTATGAAAAACCGGCTAGCCAAGAAGGGGCTGGATGGAAAAGCCTCCCCTTAGCCGTACGCCGCGCCGCCGCGTTGAAGGGACTAAAACACGGCCGCGTGAATAGGATGGTAAGGAACAAAGCCTTGTATCCGCCGGCACGCCGCCTGCGGCTGCAAGCTCCCGCCCGGTAAAGGTACGCGTCCTTTTTCCGCCGGACAGGGCAACGTTGGAATTTCTCCAGCCCCTGGAAAGGAAGGAGTCTATGGCCCACAGCTTTGAGTGCATCTCAACCCACCCTGAGCGGCGAAAGCAGGTCGAGCCTCTGTATATCGACTCTTACGGAGCCCCTGCCGAGACAACGCTCCATGAAGACGCGTACATGGAAATGGCCTGCATCCGCAATCACGAGCGCCTGCAAACAGTTCCGTTCCTCCCTCCCAGCGCGGGAGGCTGGAGCATCTGCGACGCGCTCCCTGGCTGTGAAGGCTGGTGAATCCCAGCTTTCCACAGCCCTGTTTCGGATTGATGGAAACCGTCCGAAACAAATCCCTACCAATTTCTTGCATTCACAGCCGTGAAATGACGTCTGAGCGGATCTTTCCGTTTGGCCGCGGGCTTTCCGCCCGCCGCGCAGCTCTGCGTCAACCGCCTTATCCGGCGGGACGGCCTGCGTTGAACGCCGTTCCTCAGCTTTGAGTGCAAGAAGCAGTTTTAACCCCGCAGGCAGGGCTTGCTTGAAAAACAGTAAAACGCCCGGCACAGGTCCCTCCCGGAGGAAAACCACGCCGCCGGACCGCGTTTCGCTGCTTTTTAAGCAGGCCCTTTGCCTTTTCAAAAGGCTGAACCTATACATATTGATATAGTTGGATGTGGACACGATGAGAAAGACAAAAAACGGCGTCGAACCCCCTCTATCCCAGCGGTTCCGGGAGCTTTTGGCCCGGATGAAGAACACCGGCATAAGCGCCTCCCTGGCCCGGCGGAGCCGCATGAAGGCCCTCTCCGCCGTCTGCGCAATCGCCCAGGCCCTGCTGCTTCTGGCGGCCCTCCGGCCCCTGGCCGGCCCGCCGCCCGGCTGGCTCCTTCCCCTTGGCCGCGCCCAGGGCCTCACCGCCGTCTCCACCGCCACCGGGCTGACCGCCGTCCTGTTCCTCTGGCTGGCTGAGCGGGCCCCCCAGGCGGAGCGGAATGTGAACATGAGCGAGCTTTACTACTGGACATGCCCCTGCTATCTTTTCAACTTTGCTTTCTTCGTCATCAGCACCTGTCTCACCCTCTATTGGGGAACGCCTTTGGAGGACAACCTTTTCAGCTGGCGGCTCCTCTTTCTTTTTCTCTGTGCGCTGCTGGGCATTCTCGTCATGTCCGCCATGTGCCGCTGCTTTATTTTCAGCAGCGCCGCTTACCGGGGCCTGCTTCACGCCTACCTGTTCTCCAAAACCGGATCTCTTTCCACCCCGGATGAGGAGCGCTCCCTTGCGCTGCTGACAGCCGATTTGAACGTCTGCTTCAGCCTCAATGACGCCGAGGGCGTGGGGGACGTTCTTCAGGCCCTGGATACCCTGGGCGAGAACATTTTTCCCGGGCCGGAGCGCCGCCTGCCCGACCTCCAGTTTTACTACGAGCCCTGCCGCGGCGCTTCTCCCAAGGGCGGCCGGAGCCTGGAGCAGAAGAACTGCGCCCTGATCCACTACTATCTCAAAATCTGGCGCATGCTGTCCCGGTACATCTCTCCCGAAAACAGGGAGGAGCTGTTCCGGGCCGTCTACGCCCGCTTCCGCTCCGGGAATGCCGGAACCGACAGCCTGGTGTGGGCCTGCGCCCTGCTCCAGAGCAGCTTCCCGCCCTTCTGGCCGGACGTAAAGGCCCCTCCGGGAATCCAGCTTCTTAATTACCTTACCACGCTGAACGATTTTACCCACGAATACCTGAACGACGCCTCCAGGGATTCGCTGCTCCTCCAGCTCTGCCTGTTCTGCCGCATGTACATACAGATTCAGGCCGCCGCCGTGGGGGAGCGCCTGGGCCTGGAGCAGAGGGAAACCCTGTCCGCCCTGGATAATATGATGGACACCTGCGATTCCCGCTCCTCCCCGGTTTCCGCGGGGCAGTTCCAATTTCTGGCCACCCAGGCGCTGCTCATTTTCATGGACCGTTCCGCCTGGACGCAAAGGGATTTTCAATACTGGAGCTCGTCTCCCAGAGGCTGCGCGATGAAAGCGGCCATCCGCAGCGAATGGGAACGCTGCCACGATTCCCGGTGGGTCCACCCGGACTTTCAGGGCGATGATTTCCCGGATGAGGATTTCCCGGACGATGATTTCCCGGGCGGCTTTGCTTCCTGGGACGAACCCCCGGAAGGGCCTCCGCCCGCCCCCGCCGGAAAGGAGGAATCCCTGAAATGAGCACACAGGCCATGCAGGCCGTCAATATGTACCGAAAGCCCAGAAGGGCCGGCCTTCCTACCTTCACCCGCCCGGACGAGTGGCTGGTCCTGGGCCACTTCGACACCCTCACCCTGGACGAGCCGCCCTGCTCCGGCTCCGCCCTGAGCGCCATCTGGGAGGACGTGTGCCGCCAGCCTCCCTCCGGCGATCCGGCGGATCCGCCGCCCTACCGCCACTCCACCTACCTGCTGGACGGGAAGGCGGGGGGGCTCTCCCAGTTTCAAAACGGGGGGCCGGGGGGCTTCGCCGGGTTCCGGGGGGAGGAAGCGCCCTTCCTGATGTTCACCCGGCTGCACGCCGTCGCCAGGGAGGACGCGGGCACCGATGATTTGGAAGCCGCCCTGGGGGAGATTCTGAAGCAGTACCCGGACATTCCCTATTATTACGCCAAGACCCTGGAGCTCAGCGACCTGATTCTGCTGGGCAAATCCCGCTCCGTCCCCCGGCTGCTGGAATTGCTGGAGCAGCTTTCCGACCACTCCGCCGTGGGAGACGCTTACACCTGCTTCTGTATTTCCCAGGCCGCCCTGCTCGGCGGGGAGGACCTGGCGGACGCCAGCGATCCCATCGGCCTTGCGTCCCTGCGCTTCGCCGTCAAGGGCAGCATGGAACAGGCCCGGGCCCAGGTGAGGGCCTGGGAAGCGCTGGAGGTGGACGGGCGGCGGCTGTCGGAGAACGACAGCTTTTTCGTCACCGGCACCGAGGACGTGAACCTCCTGGTGCTGGGCATCACCTCCCGGGGGCTGGTCCAGCTTCTGCGGGGCGTGATTCTGGACAGCGGCCTATGGGAGCTCTTTGACGACATGACCACCCGCCTGGGAAAGCGGTTCAGCAATTCTCCGGGCAATGCCCGGGAAAATGCAGAAGCGGAGCCCCAGGGCGGCGCTCAGAAAAACGCGGGGGAGAACCCCCAGGGCGCCAGCCGGGAAAACGGAGAGGGGGCCCAGGCGGGCCCGCCCTCCGGAGGGGCCAAGCGCCTGCGGGAGGCGTACCACTACCTTCGCGAGGGCCTGCTGAACTGGAAGGAAGGGCAGAACTGGGAGCAGGAGCCCAACTGGTTCCGGCCTCTCCTCCAGATTCTCAGCACCCTGGAATCCGTCAGCGAAAACTGCATGCTCAACCAGCTCTGCTACGTCCTTCTGGACGGCTTCCACGGCCTTTTGGAGAAGCTGCCCGGCGGCGCGCCCCTGCTGCCCGGCGTTCAAATCTATGTGGACGGCATGGCCTATCTCACCGAGCACATGATCCGCATGGAAAGCCAGCTCATCCACCACCCGGAGACCCGGCCCCTGCTGTTTCACATCCCCGCCTCCGTCATGGAGCTGGACCTGGCCTTTGTGGACCTGTGCGCGGACTACCTCCAGATGGAGGACGCGGAGCAGCGCCGGTTCTATTTCTCCATTGTGCCTGCCCTGCAAAATAAAATCAGCATCAAAAACCTGATCCACAAGGAGGGCAGCCCCGCCTACCTGCTCTATGTGAGCATCCCTCTGGAAAGCTGCTGCGACCCCGGCCTGATTGTGCGGGTGCTGGTCCACGAAATCGCCCATTTCAGCGGCGAGACGGCCCGCTTCCGCAAGGAGCGCCGGGACGCCGCCGTGAATATCTGCGCCTACCTCCTCTGCCAGCTTCTGGGCATCCAGCACAGCCGCCGGGGGCAGCGGGCCCTGGCCCTCAGGCTTCAAAAAACCCTTCTGAAGCATAAGGGCCCGGATACAGATTACTTCATCATGGCGGACCTGACCCCCGCCCTGCAAAAGTCCTGCCGCATGGTGTTCCGGAACGAGGAGTTCATTTACCAGCTTCTCCGCGCCGCCGCGCAGGAGCCCGGCTGTCCTATCTCCTCCGGCGGGAGGCCGCAGGATAAGGCGGCCAAGCTCCAATGGCTGGACGGCGCTATAGAGCGCTACCGGCTCCAGCGGGAGCGGGACGGCGTGGAGACGGCGGCCTCCACCCTGATTGAGGTTGAAATGCTGCTGCGGGAGTGCTACGCGGACATCGCCATGATTCAGCTTCTGGATTTGACGGAGCAGGACTATTTCAGCCTCACCAATCACATCTACCTGTCCATGGAAAACCCCCTTCCCAAGGGGGAGCTGGCCCGGAAAAACCGGGAGGGGCAGGAGCAGTTTCAAAAGGCCGTCGTCATCCAGCGCATGGCGCTGGTCATCATGGTCTCCTACTACTCCGGCGGCGGGCCGGACATGTTCCTCTGTGAGGGCGGGCCGGAGGAGGGCGCGGAGGCGCTGTCCCGCTGGATTGCCGCTTACTGCCGGGAGTTCCGGAAGAACGCCCGCCAGGATTTGCGGAACGTGACCCCGGAGGGAGAGGAGCCCCTGACGAACCCGGACGGTACAAGCTGTTTTATCGACTTTCAGGCAGCCTACGCCATCTGCAACTACCTGTACCGCTGCCGGAACAAGATGCTGGATATCAGCCGGGCCCACCCGGAGGAGCGGGAGAAAATCCAGGCCCTCTACCGCACCATTACGGAGGACGGCCAATACATGAGCAGCCTCCAGATCGAGCACATCTCCCAGTTCCGCAAGAAAATGCTGGACAAGCTCCAGCAGGAAAAGGAGCGCTCTCAGGGGCCGGGCCCGGTTCCTCGGAACGCCCGGCGGAACAGGCCGGCGGAATAAGCGGACGAAACAGGGGTTTCGTTCTGTCCGGCTTCTGATTGCAAAATGAGATTATGGAAACAGAGCCCGGGCGGGCCGCAGGAATTTTTCCTGCGGCCCGCTTTTTCCGGTCATGGCGGCGGACAGCGGGCTCTCATGGGTCTTTTCCTTTGCCTCTCCCCTTTATTGAACAAAACTTTGATTTTGTTTAATAATTTGCGCCCTTCTGACTCCCGCAAACCGCCGCTTCCGAAAGCCCAGCCCCGTTATGCAGTCCCCGCTCCCGCCATCTTTCCCTCCGCCCTCCTCTCCCGCCTGTCCCCGAATATTCACAAAACATTCACGCTTTTCGGGCCAAAACCAGTTGACACGGGGAGCCCCGGCGGGTATAATCAACGACAGCCTGTCACATGGTGACAAACCGCCGCGGTTCGCGCCGTTTCGCCGGAAGCGCTTTCCCCGAAATTCCGCGGGAGCCGCCCGCCGCGGCAACTACATCAGGAGGGACTGCCATGCCCAGCGAGACGTTTTTCCGCCTGCCGGAGGAAAAGAGGAGCCGTTTTCTGGACGCGGCCTGGGAGGAATTTGTCCGGGTCCGCTTCGCCGACGTGTCCATCAACCAGATTATCAAAAAGGCCGGAATCCCCCGGGGAAGCTTCTACCAATACTTCATCGACAAGGAAGACCTGTTCCTGTACCTGCTGGACGGCGTGCGGGCCCATGTCCGGGACCTCTACCGCGCCGCCCTGGTCCAGGCGGAGGGCGACGTCTTCCAGGCTCAGCTGGCCTGCTTCGATGGGCTGACCTCCCTCCAGGACCTGGAACGGGAGCCCGTGCTGGGGCGCTGCGTCCTCTTTCTGAAAAACAACCAGGGCGTGGACATTCAAAAGCTCGTTCCCGGCCAGCCGGGGCGGATGCTGCTGGACGGCCTGTGGGACCTGCTGGATCTGACGGCCTTCCGCCGCAAGGACCGGGAATACATATACAACGTCTTCGCCCTGCTGATGGCGGCCCTTGGAAGCGCCTTCATGGACGCCCTCTGCCACCTGGAGGAGCGGGACGCCTGCCGCGCCGCCCTGGCCCTGCGGCTGGAAATCATCCGGGACGGCTGCCTCGCCCCCTGATTTGAAAAAAACCCTTGACTTTCCCCCAGGTGGAAGGTATACGCTAAGGCAAAATACCGATGGAACCCCATCATCACATAGAAAAACGAGGCAAAGGAGAATCACATGAAACGAGGAACAATCGCGCTGGCCCTGGCGCTGGCGCTGGCGCTGTGCATGGCCCCGGCCCTGGCGGAGGGGAACGCGCCCGCCGGAGAGGCCCCCCCGGCGGGCCCCGCCCCCCCCGGGGCGGGGCCCCCCGCGCCCGGGGCCGG
>CATLJA010000005.1 GCA_949959305.1 uncultured Oscillibacter sp. | reverse complement strand
TGGAGGAGGCCGCCGGATAAGGGCCTCAGCCCTTTAAAATGTCCCCGCCGTAGGGGGCCATCTCCAGGCGGATGAAGAAGCCCTGGCCGTGGGAGCAGACGGGGCAGGCCTTGGGGGCCTGGAGGCCCTCCTGAATGTGTCCGCAGTTCAGGCACAGCCAGCCGCATTTCGCGTCGGAGACGAACAGCTTCCCGGCCTCCAGAAGCTCCGCGAAGCGGGCGAAGCGGTTTCCGTGGGTTTTTTCGATTTTGGAAATCTGCTCAAAGGAGGAGGCCGCCTGGGGGAAGCCCTCCTGCCGGGCGGTTTCGGCGAAGCTGGGATAGACCGGGTCGAACTCCTCAAATTCGTTGTGCTGGGCCATCCGCAGGAGCTCCGCCACGTCGTTGGTCAGATCCACGGGATAGCCGCCGTCGATGTGGACGGTCTGGCCGGCCACCTCCTTCATGTGGTTGTAGAAGATTTCGGCGTGCTCCTTCTCCTGGTTCGCGGTAAAGGTGAAGACGGCCTCCAGGACGTGGAGCTGCTGCGTTTTGCACAGGCCGGCGGCGAAGGTGTAGCGGTTCCGGGCCTGGCTCTCGCCGGCGAAGGCCCGCATCAGGTTTTTCAAAGTCTCGCTTTCTTTCAGGTTCTTGGACATGGAAATACTGCCTCCTGTTTTGTGGTGTGCAGGCAGTATCTCCCAAAACGGGGGAGCTTATACCCGCCCCCGGCGAAGCGCGAAGCGGCGCGCCCCGCGGTATCCGCGGGGCGCGCTTTCATCCGTTCTCTTTCAGGTGGGCGTACCACAGCAGGGCGGCCAGCCCGCCGCCGCCCAGGATATTCCCGAGAGTGACGGGGAGGAGGTTTCCCAAAAGGAAGTTTCCCAGGGTCAGGGAGCCCAGGTCCGCTCCCGCCGCCTGGGCAAGCTGGAGGTATTGGGGGTTTTGAAGGGCCAGCAGCCCGGCGGAGACGTAGTACATGTTCGCCACGCAGTGCTCAAAGCCGCAGAGGACGAAACAGCACACCGGGAGAAAGGCCCCCATGAGGCGGCCCGCCCCGTCCTGGGCGGAGAGGGACAGCAGCACCCCCAGGCATACCAGGACGTTGCAGAAAATCCCCAGGCCGAAGCCGCTGAGAAAGGGGAGGGCGCATTTCCCGGCGGCCAGGCGGATAACGTACACCGCCAGCTCCCCGCCGGAGCAGCTCAGCTGGCCGAAGAAGACGCAGCCCGCCGCCACAAGAAAGGCCCCCAGGAAGTTTCCCAGATAGACCAGAACCCAGTTCCGCAGAAGGCCGGGGAGGGAGCACTTTTTCTCCAGCAGGGAGAGGAGCAACAGGCTGTTCCCGGTGAACAGCTCCGCCCCGGTGACGAGAACCATGCACAGGCCGAAGGGGAACAAAAGGCCGGAGACCGTCCGGGCCAGCCCCGCGTTGTCCAGGCTGTGAACGGCGGTGCTGGAGGCGGCTGCGCCCAGGGCGATGAGGGCCCCGGCCAGTGCCGCCAGCGCCAGGAGCTTCCCGGCGCTTTTCTGCGTCTTGGCCGTCCCGGCGGCGGCATAGCGTTCTAAAAATTCTTTGGGGGTGAGGCAGGTCATAGCCCGTCCCCCTTAAAAGAGCCCGGTGATTCTGCCGTTTTCGTCCACGTCGATGTTCTCGGCGGCGGGAGCCTTGGGCAGGCCCGGCATGGTCATGATATCCCCTGTCAGGGCCACCAGGAAGCCCGCGCCGGCGCTGACCTTCAAATTCCGCACGGTGATGGTGAAGCCGTCGGGAGCCCCAAGCAGGGCCGGATTGTCGGAAAAGCTGTACTGGGTCTTTGCCATGCAGACGGGAAGGCCGCCGAAGCCCAGGGCCTCCAGCTCCGCCGCCTGCTTTCTGGCGGCGGGGGTCAGGACGGCCCCGTTGGCATGGTAGACCTTTTGGGCGATGGCGTTGATTTTGTTTTCAATGGTATCTTCGGCGCTGTAGGCGAAGCGGAAGTGATTGGGTTCCCCGCAGAGGCGGAGGACCTCCTCCGCAAGGGCGGTTCCGCCCTCGCCGCCCCTGGCCCATACCTCGCTGAGGGCGGCGCGGACTCCCAGCTCCCGGCATTTGTCCTCCACCAGCTGAAGCTCACGGGCGGTGTCGGTGGGGAAGGCGTTAATCGCCACCACGCAGGGCAGGCCGTAGACGTTCCGGATGTTGTCCACATGCCGGAGGAGGTTCGGCAGGCCCTTTTCCAGAGCCTCCAGATTCTCGGCGTTCAGCTCCGCCTTGGGGACGCCGCCGTGGTTCTTGAGGGCCCGGACCGTGGCCACCACCACCACGGCGCTGGGCCTCAGGCCCGCCAGGCGGCACTTGATGTCCAGGAATTTCTCCGCCCCCAAATCCGCGCCGAAGCCCGCCTCCGTGACGGCGTAGTCCGCCAGGCGCAGGGCGAGCCGGGTCGCCATGACGGAGTTGCAGCCGTGGGCGATGTTGGCGAAGGGTCCGCCGTGGATGAAGGCGGGGGTGCCCTCCAGGGTCTGGACCAGATTGGGCTTCAGGGCGTCCTTGAGGAGGGCCGCCATGGCCCCCTCGGCCTTCAGGTCGTGGGCGGTAACGGGCTTTCCCTCATAGGTGTAGCCCGCCACCATCCGGCCCAGGCGGGCCTTCAGGTCCGGGATGCCGCTGGAAAGGCACAGCACCGCCATAATCTCGCTGGCGACGGTGATGTCGAAGCCGTCCTCCCGGGGCACGCCCTGCATCCGGCCCCCCAGGCCGTCCACAATGTTCCGCAGCTGGCGGTCGTTCATGTCCACGCAGCGCTTCCAGGTAATTTTCTTCACGTCAATTCCCAGGGCGTTCCCCTGCTGGATGTGGTTGTCCAGCATGGCGGCCAGCAGGTTGTTGGCCGCGCCGATGGCGTGGAAATCCCCGGTGAAGTGGAGGTTAATGTCCTCCATGGGCACCACCTGGGCGAAGCCGCCCCCGGCCGCGCCGCCCTTCACGCCGAAGACGGGGCCCAGGGAGGGCTCCCGCAGGGCGACCAGCGCGTTCTTTCCCAGGCGGCGGAGAGCGTCGGCCAGGCCCACGGTGGTGGTGGTCTTGCCCTCTCCGGCGGGGGTGGGGTTGATGGCGGTAACCAGAATCAGCTTCCCGTCTTCCCGGCCGTCCTCCCGGAGGAGGCGGGGGTCCACCTTGGCCTTGTAATTGCCATAGAGCTCCAGGTATTGGGGGTCCACCCCGGCGGCGGCGGCAATCTCCGCGATGGGGCGCATCTGGCAGGACTGGGCGATCTCAATATCGGACGGAACGTGCATGGCGGGGCCCTCCTTTGTGTGATATAAAGGTATGACTTATTTTAGACAAGATGATGATATCATACTCCAAGAAGAAAAGGAAGTGGAGGATTTCACAAGGAAAAGAGGCTTGTGTTCCGCCGGATTCTATGTTATGGTATATATTGTATAAGGCGCCGTAAGAGGCGGGGCGGATATCCATTTGAAAGATTGCAAGGAGGGCGGACCATGGAGCTCAGCGTCAGCGGACGGCAGCGGCGGGCCGCGCAGGCGGCGGAGGCCGCGCCGCAGGCGGGAAAAAAGTCCCCGGCGGCGAAGAAACCCGCGTTTCAGAAATCCCGGACCGACAAGCTGTCCTGGTCCCAGGGGGCGCTGGCCTTCCTCCAGGAGGTCAACCGCCAGGATATGGAGAAGCAGCGGAAGCTGCTGGAGGCCAGGCAGCGGGGAAGCGGAGAGCTGGACGCCCTGACCAAGGCGCTGAAAACCATGGAAAACTGCCGGAAGATTGCCTCCCGCATTATGCGGGGCGACAAGGTGCCGCCCCAGGACGAGAGGTATCTGATGGAAAATGACCCGGACGGGTATAAGCTGGCCCTGGTCTGCCGGAAGCCCAAGGAAAAGCCCAAGGAGTGGGAGTCCGTCCTGGGGGAAGAACAGGAACGCGGTTCCTCCCCCTCCGCAGGGGCGGCGGAGGCCCCGGATTCCGGCGGGGAGGCGGCGGAGTGCTGAACAATGGAAAAGCCAAGGCGGCGGGGAAAGACCCCGCCGCCTTTTTGCGTCAATGGCGCTGGCTGATGAATTTGTCCAGCAGCCGGGAAACCTCCCGGATGTCAATGGGCTTGGCCACGTGGGCGTTCATGCCCGCGGCCAGGCACTTCTTGATGTCCTCCGAAAAAGCGTCGGCGGTCATGGCGATGATGGGGATATCCCTGTCCGGCCTGTCCAGGCTGCGGATGGCCCTGGTCGCCTCATAGCCGGTCATCACCGGCATGCGCAGGTCCATCAGCACCGCGTCGTAAAAGCCCACGGGGGAGTTTTCGAACATGTCCACGCAGATGCGGCCGTTCTCCGCCCACTCCAGCTCCATCCCCAGGTCGGAGAGGAGCTCGTTGGCAATCTCCCAGTTCAGGTCGTTGTCCTCCGCCAGGAGGATGTGGCGGCCGGTAAAGTCGGCGCATTTTTCCTCATGGCGCTGGGGGCCGGGAACGCCGGCGCCGCCGATGAAGGGCTTGAGCCCGTAGAAAAGGGTGGAGCGGAACAGCGGCTTGGAAATGAAGCCGGTAATGCCCGCGTCCCTGGCCTCGGACTCGATTTCGCTCCAGTCGTAGGCGGAGATCAGCATGATGGGCGTGTCGCCGCCGAAGCGGCGGCGGATCTCCTTGGCGGCGGAGATGCCGTCCATGTCCGGCAGCTTCCAGTCCAGGAGAATGATGTGGTAATTGTCCCGGGCTTTGACCCGGCGGTCCAGCATCTCCAGGGCCTTCTCCGCGTTCAGGGCCCAGTCGGCCTTTACGCCGATGGACTTCAGGGAGGCGGTGGTGCTCTCGCAGAGCTGCTGGTCGTCGTCCACCACCAGGATGTTCCAGTCCGGGAGGATCATCTCCTCCTCCGTGGCCTCGGCCCGCTGGAGGTCCAGGGTGACGTGGAATTCGCTGCCCTTGCCCAGCTCGCTCTCCACCGTGATGGAGCCGCCCATGGCGTCCACAATGTACTTGGTAATGGCCATGCCCAGGCCGGAGCCCTCGGTCCGGCGGACCCGGGCGCTGTCCTCCCGGACGAAGGACTCGAAAATCTTCTCCTTGAACTCCGGGGTCATGCCGATGCCGTTGTCCTTGACGAGAATGTGGGTCCGGACGTAATCCTCCCCCTTGGGAGAGGGCTCCTCGTAGAGGGAGACCTGAATCAGGCCGCCTTCGGGGGTGAATTTCAGGGCGTTGCCCAGAATGTTCAGCAGGACCTGGTTCAGCCGCACGCTGTCGCAGCAGACGTTCTCCGTGGAGATGTCGTGGATGAAGACGTCGAAATGCTGGCGCTTGGAGCGGACCTGGGGCTGGGCGATGCTGACGATGCTGTCCATCACCTCCCGCAGGGAGACCTGGTCCATGTTCAGCGTCAGCCTGCCGCTTTCAATTTTGCTCATGTCCAGCACGTCGTTGATAAGCCCCAGGAGGTGGCGGCTGGAGAGGGTGATTTTTTTCAGGCAGTTCTGAACCTGCTGCGGGTCGCCGATGTTGGCGGTGGCGATGGCGGTCATGCCCACGATGGCGTTCATGGGGGTGCGGATGTCGTGGGACATATTCGAGAGGAACTCGCTCTTGGCCTTGTTGGCGTGGACGGCCTCCTTCCGGGCTTCTTCCAGCTCCACCATCTGCTTCCGCAGGAGCTTGAAATACTGCCAGAATACCAGCAGCAGGGCCGCCAGCACCACGGCGCAGCCCAGGAAAACCAGGTTCAGCCAGGTGGTGCTGAGGTCGCTGACAGCCAGGTCCAGCTCGCCGTAGGGCAGCACCGTCACCAGATACCACTCGGAGTAGGGCAGCTTGTTGCATTGCAGGTGCCGCCGCTCGCTGCCGAGGTTGAGAAGGGCGGAGTATTCCTCCCCGGCGTCCATGGCGGCCGCCAGCTCCTGAACGTACTGCTCCCCGCTTTCCTCCTGCTCCTCGAAAAGGGCCTGGATGCGGTCGAAGTAGTTGTCCCGGAAGGCGTCGCCGCTGCGGATGACAAAGGTGCCGTCCCGGCGGATGATGTGGGAGTAGACCAGGGAGTTCTCGCTGTACAGGGAGAGGGTCTCGGCGATGTAATCGGCGGGAAGGCTGGCCACCAGGGCGGCGGAAATTTTCCCGTCCGCCATGCGGTAGCCGGCGGAAACGCCCAGGAGCACGTCCTTCTGCCCGGTGGAGATGGAGGCCACGGCCACCTTTTTGTCCCCGTTGTTCATGGAGGACAGGAAGGGCCCCGGGTCCGCCAGAACGGGTTTCTCGCCGTAAATCATGTCGAACTCGCCGGTGGGGGAATAGAACGCCAGGGCCGCGAAGTCCCGGGCCTTGGCGTTGCGGGCCAGCTCCTCCCGCAGGTAAGAGCTGGAGGCGCTTTGCGGGGGGATGCTCCCCACCAGGGATTCCACCTGGGACAGGCGCAGCTCGATGGTGGTGGCAAAGTGCTGGGTGACCTTCTCGCCCATGCCGGTCATGTAGGTGGTGCCCACGGCGCTGATGGTCTCGGCGCTTTTCTGGCTCATGAAAAAGGCCAGGAAGGAGAAGATGCAGACCGTCAGCAGGAGAACCAGCGCCAGGCTGACGGTGAGGAAGCGGGCGGCGCTGTTCAGCAGCTTTTTCATCCCTCGCTCGCTTTCTGGAAGGCTTGGATGGCGGCCGTGGTCCGGGCGTAATCCGCCCGCACCTCTTCGGCCAGGGCGTCGGCCTCCGGCGTGTAGCCGCCGCGCAGGGATTCGCAGAGGCGGCTGCTGGACGCCTGGAGCTTGTCGATGCTCAGGTTCTGGCACACGCCCTTGATGGTGTGGGCGGCCCGGAAGGCCTCCTCATAATTTTTCTCCTCCAGGGACCGGCAGAGAAGATCATAGCTTCCGTCGGCCAAAAATTTCAGAACGAATTTCTGCACCAGCCGTTCGCTGCGCAGGCGGCCGATGGCGTCGTCATAATTGCCGCCCATGGCGGCGTAGCACTCCTGTAAGGTCATATGACGGGATCCTCCTTATATATTTAAGCGTCCTTGGGCGCCTCCCCGCCGTCCTCAATGGGGGAGATGACGGAAAGGGTTTCGCGCATGGTTTCGTCGTAGAAGCGGTACTGGCCCCGTCCGCCGCGCTTGACGGTGTAGAGGGCCGCGTCCGCCGCGTGGAACAGGGCGTCGTACCCGCCGGGGACGGCGGACGTCAGGGCCGCGCCCATGCTGATGGAGAGGGGGAACTGCTCAAAGCGGCCGCAGAGGGACTGGAAGATACGGGAAATAACGGCCTCCACGTCGTCCTTGTACTCCAGGAAGATGAGGAACTCGTCCCCGCCCACCCGGGCGGCGATGTCGCCGCCCCGGATGCACTGGCGGAGCTTTTCCGCCAGGTGGACCAGCACCCGGTCCCCGAAGGAGTGCCCGTAGGTGTCGTTGGCGGACTTGAAGTGGTCCAGGTCAAAGATGACCAGGGCGTAGGACGCGCCGGGCCGGCTCTCAATCCGCTCCAGAATGCGCTTTTTGGCGTAGGCGTGGTTCAAAAGCCCGGTGAGGGCGTCGTGGGAGGCCATGCGCTCCAGGGCGTTCAGCTTCATCCGGGAGTCGTGGATGTCGATGGCCTTGCCGATGGCGCCGGTGTAGCGAGGGGGCTCGTCGCTGGACCAGGTGGCCCGGGCCACAATCTGCGTCCAGCGCCAGGCGCCCTTGTAATTCAGCTTGCAGTCGTAAGTAACCACCGGAAGCTCCGGGCTGGTGCTGCGCAGGGCGTCGGCCAGGTTCTGGGTGTCCGCGGCCTCCATAATGCTCTGGGCCTTGGGATTGTGGTAGGGGTCCATAATGATCTCCTCCAGCCCCAGGTGCTCCGCACCCCAGTTGGAGAGGGTGATCATGGGCGGGGAGACGGTGAACTCGAACTGAATCTCCTTGCTCATGTCGGCGAAGAAGCTGTACTTCATCCGCTCGTGCTCCAGGAGCTGGAGCGTCCGCTCCGAGGCGGTCAGCTCCTCGTGGCGGCGCATTTCCTGGACCACCTTCTGCATTTCCCGCCGGTCCCGCTGGGCAACGGAGTTGCTGTCGCTCATCAGCGTGGGCAGGTCCGGGGACAGCTCCCGCAGGCAGTCCATCAGCAGGGGGTTGAAGGTGCCGCACTGTCCGGCCAGGATCATTTCCACCGCCTTCTCGTGGGAGAAGGAGTCCTTATAGCAGCGCTTGGAGGTCAGCGCGTCGTATACGTCCGCCAGGGCCACGATCTGGGCGGCGATGGGGATTTCGTCGCCGTGGAGCCCGTCGGGGTAGCCCCGGCCGTCCCAGCGCTCGTGGTGCCAGCGGCAGATATCGTAGGCCACCTTCACCAGCGGGTCGTCCTGGTGGATGGGGAGGTTTTCCAGCATTTCCGCGCCGGCCATGGAGTGGGTCTTCATGATGGCGAACTCCTCGTCGGTGAAGCGGCCGGGCTTGTTGAGAATTTTTTCGTCAATGGAAATCTTTCCGATATCGTGCAGGGCCGAGGCCGTGCAGATCATGGAGATGTCCGAGGGAGAGAGCTGGTAGCGGTCTGTTTTCTGGACCAGGTGGTTCAGCATCAGCTCCGTCAGGGTGCGGACGTTGAGGACGTGGAGGCCGCTCTCGCCGTTCCGGAACTCCACGATATGGCTGAGAATGTCAATGAGCAGGCTGCTGCGCTGCTCGTTTTCGTAAATCTGGTCCGCCACCATGTTCGCCAGACGCTTCTGCTTGGCGTAGAGCATGATGGTGTTCACCACCCGGCGGTGGACGATCAGCGCGTCGAAGGGGCGGGAGATGAAGTCGGTGACGCCCAGCTCATAGGCCCGCTCAATATGGCTGGACCCGGTTTCGGCGGAAATCATGATGACGGGAATGTCCTCAATCCACTGGTTTTGGGTCATGACCTCCAGAACGCCGAAGCCGTCCATCTGAGGCATGACAATATCCAGCAGGACCAGGGAAATCTCGGCCCCGCGCTGCTGGAGCAGGCCCACGCCCTGAAGGCCGTTCTCGGCCTCGATAATCTCATACTCGTCGTCCAGCATATCGGCCAGGATGGCACGGTTCAGCTCCGAGTCATCCACAATTAAAATCTTCTGTTTTTGTTCCGTGCTCAAAGGGAACACTTCCTTGTCCTCTGGTTTGTCCCCCGGCGGGGCGGCCCTCCTCCCCAAATCAGAGGAGGCCGGAAAACATCCATAATGCAATATGCTGATTTTACCACAGGAAAACGGAAATAGCAAGAACGAACCGAAGGGAAGCGCGGAGAAGATAGGGAGTCCCGCCGTCATTTTGACGCCCGTACGCAGCCTCCATTTTTTGGAAACAACTCGACGCATTTTACAAAAAAACCAGAAAAATTCGACAAAAAATTGTCACAGCCGCCAAGGGGAGGGGGCGGAAGGACAAAGCCCGGCGGTGAATTTTGGAGAAACCAGCAAAATCAAGGGAAAACGTTGGGAATTTGATGAAAATGGAAAAGGCTCCAGGCAAAAAAGCACTTGATTTTTTTAGGAGAATGGTTCATAATGATACCTACGTATTAGACTGGACAAACAAGCGTGTTGCAAAACACACATACGTGCGCCGGAGGGCATGGGCGGAAAGGCCGCCGGGGCCGGCCCGGCGGAATGAAAAGGGGCTTCGCCGAATAGAGTGAAAGGCCGTCCCCCCGCCGGCTGGGCGGCCGCGCGTCTGCCCTGCCCGGATGAAGCGGACGCTTCCGTCCGGAGAACAGCCCCCGCCCCGCCGCAGCGGCGGAAGGCGGGCGGTCATGATTTGGAGGTTTGGGTCGCATGGATTTCCTGTCGAGCAATTCCTTTTTAATGATGGAAAAGTCCCTGGGCTACCTGTGGACCAAGCAGGCCGCCATTGCGGACAACATTACGAACGCCGAAACGCCCGGCTATAAGGAAAAGGTCGTCACCTTTGAGGAGAGCCTGAAGGGAAGGCTGCTCCAGGCGTCCCGGCGGACCGCGCCGGTGAAGTCCATGCGCGCCGTGCTGGAGGGGACCCCCTTTAGCGTGACGGAGCAGACGGTGCAGACCCGGATGGACGACAACGGCGTCAACGTCACCGCCCAGGCGGCGGAGGCCATCCGCAACGCCTACCAGATGCGCTATGTGATGAGCTCCATCAACACGGATCTGGCGATCCTGAACTCCGCCATCCGGGGACAGTGAGCTGAGCGGGCCTTCTGGTAGCGGCGGTAGGCGCTTTTCCAATTCAAATGATTAAACAGGCGTTGCTGAAAGACTGCGCAAACGATTACGGGGCCGGACCCTCCGGCCCCGCGAAGAACTGCCGGGAAACGCCCGGCGGAGAATGGAGAGTTTGACCTATGGCGTTTTTAAGTTCCATGAACATCGTGGCCTCCGGCCTGACGGCCCAGCAGCTCCGCCTGGACATCGTGGGGGAGAACGTGACGAACTCCACGACCACCCGGGTGGAAGGAGGCGAGGGGGCCTACCGGAGGAAGATGGTGGTCTTTGAGGCCAAAGCCGGCCGGGACGGCTTCCGCCGGGCCATGGCCCGGGCCTCCACCGGCATGGTCCCCAGCGGCCAGGCCGCCGGCGGCGTGCGGGTGACCCAGATTGTGGAGGACCCGTCCCCCATGAAGCGGGTGTACGACCCCACCCACCCGGACGCGGACGAGGCCGGCTATGTGGAGACCCCCAACGTGGACATGGTGAAGGAAATCGCCGACGCCATGGCCGCCACCCAGGCGTACTCGGCCAACGTCACCATGTTCAACACCATGAAGACCGTCATTACCGACGGGCTCCAAATCGGAAAGTAACCTGAGACTTTGAGAGGAGGCGCGCCATGCTGACGCCTATGGAAAAGATGACGCCGCTGACGCCAATCGGCGCGGACGTCAGGGAAAGCCGGGCAAAGGGAGCATCTTCCCCGAAGGAGAGCCCCTTCGGCGCTATTTTCCGCTCCGCCATCGACAACGTAAAGGAGACGGACGCGGAGTTTAAGGAATCTCAATACCTGCTGGCCACGGGCCAGCTTGATAACCCCGCCGCCACGATGATCGCGGCCTATAAGAGCCAGACCGCGGTGAACATGCTGGTCCAGCTTCGGAACAAGGCGCTGGACGCCTACTCCGAGCTGAGCAGAATCAATCTCTGATTGAAAGAGGCCGGCGGACGGGGGGCTTCCCTGTGCTGCCCGGCCCTTTGGACCAGGGCAGCACGAATCATGTCTAAGGACGCCGCGGCGCGGCGGAGAGAAGGAGGTGACAGCGGTTGAACGACGTGAAGGAAAAGGCCAGGGCGTTTCTTGGCAAGGCGAAGGAGCGCCTGAAAAGGGCCTCGAAAAAGGTTTGGATCGCCATTGCCGCTGTTCTGGTGGTCGTGATTGTGGCCGCCGCCATCGCTTTGACGCTGAACAAGCAGGAGTACGCCGTGCTGGTCACCCAGGTGAGCGACACCGAGGCGTCCAACATCCTGAATTTCCTGAGCGAGCAGGGCGTTACTAATTATAAGGTGGAGGACGGGAACACCGTCATGGTTCCCGCCGGGCAGGAGGCCGGGCTGAAAGCCCGCATCCTGATGGCGAACCTGAACCAGACCGGCCACTACTACACGGAGAAGCTGGGAAGCTTTTCCACCAACGAGGAGCGGAGCTACGCCCAGCTCCAGGACCTCCAGAGCGACATGGAGGCCACCATCCGCGCCTTCCCCAACGTGGTGGACGCAGACGTGTACATTACCCCCGGGGAGAACCGGGCCTACATATTGGACAGCGGCAACGTGGTGGAAGCCAGCGCCGCCGTCAGCGTGACCATGGTGGAAGGCAAGATGCTGGAGGACGGGCAGGCCCAGGCTATCCGGGACCTGCTGGCCCACGGCGTGCAGGGGCTGAAAATCGACTCCGTCAGCATCTCCGACAAGATGGGCAACGTCTATCTGACGGAGGACGCGCTGAACGGCGAGGTCTCGGCGCTGAAAATACAGCTCC
Organism: uncultured Oscillibacter sp.; assembly: GCA_949959305.1. Lineage (GTDB taxonomy): Bacteria > Bacillota > Clostridia > Oscillospirales > Oscillospiraceae > Oscillibacter. The sequence continues at coordinate 34,778 of CATLJA010000005.1, read as the reverse complement.
AGCAGGGCATGGAAAACCGCATCCGCACCGAGGTCATGCAGGTGCTGCGCCCCTTCTTCGGCGAGGACAACGTCCGGGTGGGCGTGACCTGCGAGGTGGAGGTGGACCACACCACCGAGGTGCGCAACGAGACCATCCTCCCCGAGTACGCCCAAGACGGCTCCACCGACGGGGCGGGCATCCGGGGGGCCGAGGACTGGACCTATTACGTGACCCGGCCCGGCGAGGGGCTGCCCGGCGGCCTGGTGGGCACGGAGACGAACAGCGACCTCCCGGAGCAGGTGGAGGCTGCGGCGGACCCCGAGGAGGGGGACCGGACCATCGGCGGAACCAAGCGGATTGACTACGACAACACCCACAGCGTCATCAACATCGACAACAACGGGGCGGTCAAAATGACGGACTGCACCGTGGCCGTCTCCATCAACGCCCGGGCGGCGGGAGACTTCAACATTGAGGAGATCCGCCGGCACACGGCCCGGGCCGCCGGCATCACCGGCGAGCGGGACCCCGTCACCGGGGAGGAAATTCTGGACGGCAAGATTTCCGTGGTGTCCATGAACTTCTTCGATCCCAACGTGGGCGCCCAGCCCGAGGTGGGCGGCGGCGAGGCGGCGGTGCCCCTGTGGGTGCTGATCGCGGCGGGAGCCGGACTGCTGCTGTTCATCATCCTGCTGACCATCATCCTCCTGCTGCGCAGGAAGAAGCGGAAGAAGCAGGAGGCCGAGGAGGCGCGCCAGCGCGAGGAGGCGGAAGCCCTGCTGCGCGTGGCCGGACTGAGCATGGACGGCGAGGCGTCCGAGACCGGCGCCGACGTGATGGATTTGGAGCTGGAAAAGAGCATGGAGCTGCGCAAGGATATCCGCCAGTTCGCCAGCGACAACCCGGAAATCGCGGCGCAGATGATCAAGGTTTGGCTGAAAGGGGGCGACGGCAATGCCTGAGACAGCAGCGGCCGCCCCCCAGGCGGCGAAAAACGCGAAGCCCCAGGCGGAGCTCAGCACCGCGCAGAAGGCGGCGGCTGTTATCATCGCCCTGGGAGCCGAGAAGGCGTCTCTCCTCTATAAGTACATGGAGGACGAGGAGGTCGAGCAGCTCACCCTGGAGGTGGCCCGCCTCGGCGTGCTGAGCACCCAGCAGACGGAGGACATCCTCAACGAGTTCTACCAGCTCTGCCTGACCAACAAGGCCGTTACCGAAGGCGGCCTGGAGTACGCCCGGGCCGTCCTGGAGAAGGCCTACGGCGAACAGGCGGCGGCGGAGCTTCTGGGCAAGGTTACAAAGAGCCTGAAAAACCGGGAGTTCTCCTTCATGGACAAGGCGGACGTCAAGTCCCTGTACTCCGCCCTGCGGGGCGAACGGCCCCAGACCATCGCCCTGGTCCTCAGCTATGTGGACGCGGACAAGGCGGCGGGCGTGGTGGCCCAGCTGGAGGAGAAGAAGCAGATTCAGGTGGTGGAGAGCATCGCCAAGCTGGACAGCGTCTCCCCCGCGGCCATCAAGATTGTGGAGGCCGAAATGCACAACCGCTTCTCCAACATCATGACCGATACCAATATCAAGGTCGGCGGCATAGACTATGTGGCCGACGTGATGAACAACCTGGACCGGACCAGCGAGAAAAACATCTTCGACGGCCTGTCCGATCCCGATTTGGCGGACGAGATCCGCAAGCGGATGTTCGTCTTCGAGGACATCATCACCATGGACGACCGCTCCGTGCAGCGCTTCGTCCGGGACTGCGACCCCAGAGACTTGGTGCTGGCCCTCAAGGCCGCCAACACCGAGGTGGCCAACAAGCTGTTCGCCAATATGTCCACCCGCATGGCCCAGAGCATCAAGGACGACCTGGAGATTACCTCCAACGTCCGCATGAAGGACGTGGAGGAGGCCCAGCAGCGCATTGTCGGCATTATCCGCGGTCTGGAGGAAAAGGGTGAAATCATCATCCTGAAGGGCGGAAAGGACGATATCATTGCCTAGTATTTGGAAATCCATCATGCGTCCCAAGGCCGAGCCCTACCACTTTCCCAAGGCGGAGGACTTAATCCTGGCGGAGGAAGCGCCGGTTGAGTCCGAGCCGCCCCCTCCCCCCGGGGAGGACGGCGGGGAGGGGACCCCGGAGCTGGAAATCCAGGCTGCGGAAGAGGCGGAGGCTCCCGAGCCGGAGCCGGAGCCTCAGCCGGACCCGGTGAGCTTCGCGCAGATTCAGGCGGAGCAGATTATCGCGGACGCCCACCGCCGGGCCGAGGCCATTTTGGACCAGGCCAGCCTGGAGGCGGAAATCAAGGCTCAGGAGCTGTTCGAGTCCTCCCGCCAGAGCGGCCTGGAGGCCGGACGGGCCGAGGGGCTGGCTCAGGGAGCCGCCCAGGCCCTTCAGGAGAGCCAGCGGGCCCGGCAGCGGCAGGCCGAGGAGCTGGCCGCGGATTTTGACAAATTCCTGGAGCGGGCCGGGGCCGCCCTGGACCGCCAGATGGACGAGAATGTGGACGATCTGCGGGACCTGGCCATTGCTATTGCCGAGAAGGTGGTCTGCGTCAGTCTGAAAAGCAGCAGCGAGGTCATCTGCCGGATGATACAAACCGCCATCGACAAGCGCAAGCGCCGGGAATGGGCCCATATCTATATCGCGGAATGCGACGCGAAGCATCTTTCCAAGGTTCCCGCCTCGCTGATGACGGCGCTGTCGGCCCTTTCGGACCGGGTGCGCATCATCCCCATGGCGGACGACGAGGCGGGCACCTGCATCATTGAAACACCGGATGAAATCGTAGACGCCAGCGCCGCCACCCAGATGAACCACATACGGACGCTGCTGTCCGACGCGGGACCCGTGGAGGAGGGCGGCGGCTTCGGCGGGCTGAACTTCAGCGGCGGCGTGTGAGCTAAAAGGAGAAGCTATGTTCCGGCAAATGATCCGTCAGGTCTACAACGCGGAGACCTACAGCCTGACCGGGAAAATTGAGAATATTGTCGGAATGTCCATTGAGGCCAGCGGCGGCCGGGCGGCCGTCGGCGACATCTGCCGGATTTACAACGGCGACTCCGGCGGGCAGGTCACCGCCGAGGTGGTGGGCTTCAAAAACGACCACATCCTGCTGATGCCCTATTCCGACATGGCGGGCATCTCGGCGGGCAACTTCGTCCGGAATACCGGGCGGCAGCTGACGCTGCGGGTGGGGGAGTTTCTCCGGGGCCGCATCATCAACGCCATGGGTCAGCCCATTGACGGCAAGGCCCCCTTTGAGGGGGGCGACGCCTACTGCGTGGGCGGTTCCTATATCAATCCCCTCCGCCGCCCCCCCATCCGGGAGCGGATGGAGTTTGGAGTCAAGGCCATCGACGGCACCATTACCATCGGAAAGGGCCAGCGCATCGGCATCTTCGCCGGGTCCGGCGTGGGAAAATCCACGCTGATGGGCATGATTGCGAAGAACGTCAAGGCGGACATCAACGTCATCGCCCTGGTGGGCGAGCGGGGCCGCGAGGTTTTGGAGTTCGTCCAGAAGGATTTGGGAGAGGAGGGCATGCGCCGCTCCGTGCTGGTGGTGGCCACCTCCGACCAGCCGGCCATGCTGCGGATGAAATGCCCCAGTGTGGCCACCGGAATCGCGGAGTATTTCCGGGACCAGGGCTATGACGTGCTCCTCATGATGGACTCCCTGACCCGTTTCGCCATGGCCCAGCGGGAAATCGGCCTGGCCATCGGCGAGCCTCCGGTCAGCCGGGGCTACACCCCCTCCATGTACGCGGAAATGCCGAAGCTTTTGGAGCGGAGCGGCAATTTCGATAAAGGCTCCATCACCGGCGTGTACACTGTGCTGGTGGAGGGTGACGACACCAACGAGCCCATCGCGGACACCGTCCGGGGCATTCTGGACGGGCACATCGTCCTCTCCCGGGCTCTCGCCAACAGCAACCACTACCCGGCCATCGACGTGTCCGCCAGCATCTCCCGGCTTATGGTGGAAATCGTCTCCCCGGAGCACCGCCAGCTGGCCTCCCGGCTGCGGGACATTCTAAGCACTTATGAGAAAAACCAGGATTTGGTGGCCATCGGCGCTTACAAGCCGGGGACCAACCGGAACCTGGATTACGCCCTTTCCAAGATTGAAGCGGTAAACGGGTTTTTGACCCAGGATATAGACGAAGCCTTCAGCTATGACCAGTGCATCGAGCAGCTGAAACGGATACTGAACTGACTGAACCGGAGGAAAACGCGCCGTGAAGAAATTCAAGTTCTCTTTGGATACCGTCCTCTCTTACAAGCAGCAGGTGCTGGGCGTGCTCCAGGGCGAGCATGCCGAGGCTGTGGCCCGGGTCCGGGCCCAGGAGGAGCTGCTGGAAAAGCTCTGGCGGGAGTACCGGGACTGCAACGAGGATTACCGGGACCGGGCGCTGGAGGGAATCCCGGTGACGGAGGCGCTGATGTACCAAAGCGCCCTCCGGGCCGCCGAGCAGGAGATTCAGCGGGAGACCAAGCGCCTGGAGGAGCTGGAGGCCGAGGCGGAGAAGCGGCGGGAGGCCATGGTGGAGGCGAAGAAGGAGACCTCCTCCATTGAAAAGCTGAAGGAGAAGAAGCTGGAGGCCTACCACAAGGAGGAGGCCAAGAGCGAGGAGCTGTTTATCGAGGAATTCGTCAGCTCCGCCCGGGCCCACGCGGCCTCATAAATTCCGTTCCACGCGGCGCGGCGCGCCGTTTGGAAATAGATACCCCAATACGATAAGGAGGTGAAACAAGCGTATGGAACAGTTAATCAGCACTATGCTGGCAAACCCGCAGATTCCCCAGGCGGCCCCGGCGGCTAAGAAGGACGGCTCCTCCGCGCAGAAGGACGGCTTTCAAAAGCTGCTGGAGCAAAAGCAGACGGACGCCCCCCAGGCTTCCAGGCCGGAGAAAACGGACGCTTCGCAAAAGCCCCAGGAGTCCCAGGGCGCTCAGGAGGCCCAGGAGACGGAGGGACAGCCCCAAACCGCGCTTAAAAGCGGCAGGGAGCTGGAGGAGCAGATGGTTCTGGCGGCCATGGCGGCCATGCAGGTTCCGATAACGCCTGTGGAGCAGGCCGCAGCGCCGGAGGTTCAGGCGGAGGCCGCTGTGGACGGGACTGCCCCCCTGGCGGCGGAAACCCTTTTGACGCCGGAGGAGCGGAGCTTCGCGCCGGAGGCGGAGGTTCGGACCGCTGAAATTCCCGTGGAAGAGGGCGGAAGCGAAACCGTGGGCCAGGCCCCGGCAGAGGAGATTCCCCAGGCCATCGAAGCGCCGGAGGCCCCCCGGGACACGCAGGAGCGTACCGTGGAGGTCAAGGTGGAGCGCGGCGAGGACGGAGCCAGGGACGCGGAGGCGGCCGCCGATAAGGAGGAAACCCCCGATTTCCAGGCGGCGGAAGCCGAGACCCCCGTCTTTGAGGACGTGAAAGCCGTCCCGGTGAAGGTGGGCGAGGCCCCCAAGGCCGCGGAGGCCGAAGAGCCCGTGGAAAAGCAGATTGCCCCCAAGCTGACGGAGGCCCTGCGAAACGGGGAGACCCGAGTGGAGCTTCAGCTGACCCCGGAGAACCTGGGCAAGGTGACTGTGGAGATGACCTGGAGCAGGGACGGCGGACTGGTGGTCCAGCTGCACGCCGAGAACCGGGGCACCCAGGAGCTCTTGTCCAAGAACACCGCCGGGCTGGAGCAGCTGCTTGGCCGGGAGGCCCAGCAGGAGGTCCGGGTGGAAGTCCCCCGCCAGGAGGAGAGCCAGCGCCAGGACCTTTACGAGCAGCAGCAGGAGCATCACCAGCGCCGCCAGCAGGAGCAGAGGCAAAAGCACGAGGCCCGCAGCGAGGATTTCCTCCAGCAGCTCCGGCTGGGACTGATTCCCCTGGACGGGGAGTAAGAGAGGAGTGAGCAAGTGAGCGATTTAATGAGAGACGTCAGCAGTCTCTACGGCAGCCATAAAACCGAGAAGGGGAACGAGGTTACCATCTCCAAAAAGGGCAGCAACATGGACCTGGACATGACGGATTTCATCACGCTGATGATTACCCAATTGACCAGCCAGGGCATCGACGACACCATGGACACCTCCGAGATGCTGAACCAGATGGTGCAGATGCAGATGATTACCTCCATGGTCAACATGACCGACGCCGTAACCATGAACTACGCCGCCTCCCTGGTGAATCAGAAGGTTACCGTGGGCAAGTACGGCGAGGACGGAAAGCTACAGGAGATTTACGGCACCGTCACCGGAACCGGCACCATCAACGGCCAGCAGGTCATTTTCCTGGATGACAAGGAGTACTACTATCTCAGCGAAATCATGGCCGTGGGCAAGCTGCCTCCCCCGGAAGAGGACGACAAGGTGGAAGACGGCGAGGGGAGCGGGGAAATCGAACCCACCGATCCCGACAATCCCGCGGAGCCCTCCGATCCGGTCAAACCCACGGAGCCCGGCGGAGAAACGGAAAACCCGGATTACAGCGGAGAGGACGGCGCGCCCACAACGAGCGAAGGCTGAGGTGATTCCCACGTGATCGAACGCATAGCGGACAAAGGCCAGATTCAGCAGATACCGGACGCAGGGAAGCGGGCGGCTGCGGGCGGCTTTGCCATGGCTTTGCAGGCGGAGCTGACCAGGGCCGGACAGGACGTCCAATTTTCCAAGCATGCCAGAAGCCGGGCCGAGGAGCGGGGCATCGAAATCACCCCGGACCTCATCGACCAGATCAAAGGCAGCATGGTGCGGGCCCAGGCCAAGGGCGCGACCAATATCCTGGCAATGGACACCGAGAAGGCTTTCATTATCAACGTACCCCACGCCAAGGTCATCACGGCCATTACCCAGGACGAAATGAAGGACAGCGTATTTACCAACATCGACGGCGCCGTGTTCCTGTAAGCGGAATGGCAGGACCGGATTTTCGGAGGCCATCGGGCCCCGTCCGACTGACGGGGCCCGGGCGGCGCCAAGGATTCGAAAGGAGTTCAATTTCCCTATGACCGGATCAATGTACGCATCCGTGGCGGGCCTGAAGGCCCACATGCAGAAGCTGACTGTTATCGGCAACAACGTGGCCAACGTCAACACCCAGGGCTATAAAAAGCAGAGGACCGTCTTCCGGGACAGCGTGTACAGCATGTATTCCGCCGGTTCCAACGGCTCCACCAGCGTGGGCGGCATGAACCCCTCCCAGCTGGGCTACGGCTCCATGGTGGGCAGCATCGACCTGAATATGTCCTCCTCCAGCTACAACCCCGGCAACCCCACAGACTGCGCCCTGGTGGGCGACGGGTTTTTCCTGGTGGGCACCAAGGACACGGCAAACAGCACCAACCCCCAGGATTACGCAAATTTCAGCGCGGACAGCCTGAAGGCCCTGAACCTCACCCGGGTGGGCGACTTTAAAATCGGCCCCGACAACTACCTGGTGGACAGCAAGGGCAACGTGGTCTACGGCTTCATTACCACCAGTGAGACGGAGACCTATATCGGGGCCGACGGCAAGACGAAGACGCGGCAGAAGGTCAGCGACCAGCTGGTGCCCATCCGCCTGCCCAGGTGGGAGAAGAAGGTGGAGACCGTCAACGGCGAGGAAAAGATTTCCTATATCATCCATTACGCCCGGACCGACATCGGCGCGGACGGCAAGCCCGTCACCGACAAGACCGGCCCGGCCAACAAGCTGGTGGACGACAAGCCGATTTACAACGACCAGGGCAATACGGGCGGCGCTACGAACCCGGACGCCACCGACGTCAACGCGGAGTATGAGTTCGCCCAGCTGAGCAGCATCAGCATCGACTCGAAAACCGGAGCCATCACCGGCATCAGCAAGGCGGACGACCAGCCCATCACTATTGGATACCTGGCCATCGGCAGCGTGGCCAACCCCAACGGCGTGACCCACATCGGAAACTCCTACTATAAATGCCAGGAGGGCGCGGGCGCGCTGAGCATTTCCATGCTGGGCGGCGTGCACAAGGACCTTGGCATCAGCCAGGTCAACGGCTCCATGGCTCCCAAGGGCCAGGGCGGCGGCACGGGAGGCGCGGACGCCGAGCCGGACTACACCCCCGGCACCGATATCGTGGGCACCGGCTCAACCGAAATGATGGTGGGCTTCCTGGAGGCCCCCAACGTGGACCTGGCGGAGGAAATCTCCGAGCTGATTACCACCCAGCGCGGCTATCAGGCCAATACCCGTATCATCACCGTCACCGACTCCATGCTGGAAGAACTGGTCAACATGAAGCGCTGATGACTGCGCGGACGGACGGTTGACCATCGGGCGGAACGCCCGCCAAGCGGCTGAACAAAACAGTTGCCCCGCCGGAGCCTCCGGCTCCGGCGGGGACATGAAAGGGCGGTCTATTATGATTCTTTTGACCAAGAGAAACCATGACAAGCTTCTGGTGAACCACCGGCAGATTGAGCACATCGAATGCATCCCCGAGACCAAAATCACCATGATGAACCACGACTACTACCTGGTGCGGGAGAGCGTGGAGGACATTATCAATAAAATCGCGGAGTACAACGCCAAGGTTCAGGATATTCACCGTGAAATCGCGGTATCGGACAAGCGTTGATCGAATATAGATAAAATTCACAGGCCGGGGCCCTTCGTCCGGCTGAGGGAGCGAGGCATTCTTCATGAATATAAACTATATCATCGGTATTGCCGGCGCGTTCGGCGTGTTCCTGCTGGGCTGCGTCATGGGCATCAACATCGGCCCCGGTGCGGCGGGAAAGCCCCCGGTTACCTTCGAGCTGTCCAACCTCTGGAACTTCTTCGATGCGGCGTCCATCTTCATCACCATCGGATGTACGATCTTCATCGTGGCGGCCAGCTTCCCCGGGTCCATGCTCAAGGCCATGCCCAAGCACTTCAAGATCATCCTGAACAACAAGATGTTCGACCCCAAGGGTTACATCGACCAGCTGGTGGAGCTGGCCCAGATTGCCCGGAAGAACGGCCTTTTGTCCCTGGAAGAAAAGGCCAACGAGCAGTCCGACCCCTTTTTCAAGCAGGCCATCATGCTGATCGTGGACGCCAACGACCAGGATAAGGTCCGGGGCATCCTGGAAAACGACATCGAGTGCATGTCCGCCCGCCACGAGGACGCAGCGGCCATGTATGACAAAGCGTCCAGCGTGGCCCCGGCCTTCGGCATGGTGGGCACGCTGGTGGGCCTCATAAACATGCTGAAATCCATGAACCTCAGCGGCGACGGCGGAGCGGACTCCCTGGGCACCAGCATGGGCACCGCCCTGATTACCACGCTGTACGGCTGCCTTCTGGCCCACGTGGTCTTCGGCCCCGTGGCCCAGCTCCTCCGGGGGCGGGACAGCGAGGAGGTCCTCTGCAAGCAGATTATTGTGGAGGGCGTTATGGCCATCCAGGCCGGCGAGAATCCCAAGTCCCTGCGGGAGCGGCTTTTGACCTACATGTCCCAGAAGCAGCGGGAGATGAGCGGCGACGCCGGCGGCGAGGCGAAGGGATGAAACCCGTTGGTCCGAAAGGAAAGGTGAGCGGCAATGGCGCTTAAGAAAAAAAGCAGCGGAGGCGGCGGCGCGAACTGGATGGACACCTACGGCGACATGGTGACGTTGCTGCTGTGCTTCTTTGTGCTTTTGTACTCCATGTCCACCATCACGGAGGATAAATGGAAGGCCATCGTCCAAAGCTTCAACCCCTCGGCGGTGGAGGATCCAAACCCCGTCATCGAGGGGGCCGAAGGCCCCAGCGCCGACCCCGGCGAACAGGGCGTGGACCCTGTGGAACTCCAGGAGCAGGTGGATGAGGATATGGAGTCCCTGCTCGAGCAGATCCAGGAGTTCGTCCAGCAGCAGAATCTGCAGGACGCGATTACGGTCAGCCAGGACGGCGGCAAGATTTTCATCACCTTCAGCCAGTCCGTCTTCTTCGCGGGGGAGAGCTCCGTGATTTTGAAGGAGGCGTATTCCGTGCTGGACGCGGTGTGCGATATGCTCAGCAGCGTGGCCACGTCCCTGGACGAGGTCCGCATTCAGGGCCACACCGCCCGGGCGGGCACGGGGCCCAACCGGGTCACGGTGGACCGGAGCCTCTCCAGCGAGCGGGCCACCAACGTGGTCATGTACATACAGCAGCACAGCGACGTGCCGCCCAGCTGCCTGGTCAGCGAGGGCTTCGGCGAGTGGCGGCCCATCGCGCCCAACGACACGGCGGAAAACCGGGCGAAGAACCGCCGGGTGGAAATGATTATCAGCGGCCGGGACATTGAGGCCGAAATAGCGGAGCAGGGCGGCATCCAGCAGTATATTGTGATGACGTCGTAAGCGTCCGCGGGAGAGCCACCGGCGGCTTTTCGCCGGAATCCAGGTAGAATAGGGGGGATGACATGGCAGACGTATTATCGCAAGCGCAAATTGACGCTTTGCTGAACGCGGTCCGAAGCGGAGAAAAGGATTCGGAACCTTCCGCCGATAAGCAGGAGAAGAAGTACCAGAAATACGACTTCAGCAGTCCCCGCAAATTCACCAAAGACCGCATCAAAATGCTTAACGGCATTTTTGACAACTATTCCCGGGTAATCAGCTCGCGGCTGAACGCCCGCCTCCGCTCCACCTGCGAGGTGACGGTGGAGAGCATCGAGGAACAGCGATACTTTGAGTTTTCCAACGCCCTGACGGAGGGCGACGTGCTGGGCATGATCGATGTGGAATTGAAGGGGCAGATGCAGGAGACGCCGGCAATGCTCTATATCTCCACCTCGACGGCCCTGAGCATGATGGACCGGATGCTGGGCGGGGAAGGCGCTGTGGACGACGATTTGGAGTCCGACTACAGCTACACGGATTTGGAGCTGAAGCTCTTTGAGGACCTGGCCAGCGACACAGTCAAGGTGATGGACCGGAGCTGGGAGAATTACGTGCCCATCCACTTCAACTACAGCCGGACCGAGGTCAACCCCACGCTGAACCAGGTGATTGGCCTGGACGAGACGGTGGTCATCGTGGACTTGAAGCTGGCGTTCCCCAACTTGGCGGGGCGGATGAGCGTGTGCCTGCCCGGAGAGGTGCTGACCAACGTGTTCGCGGAAATCAGCCGGGAGAGCCCCATGCGCAGGTCGGCGGCGGAGGACAAACACGAGGAGATTTTCGACAAGCTGCGGGATTCCCAGCTGGAGATTATCGCGGAGCTGGCCAGCGCGCAGCTCTCCCTCAGCGACATCTACCATCTGAACGTGGGAGACGTTATCGACTTGGGACAGCCCAAGGAATCGCCCATTTACCTGGAAATCGGCGGCTACCACTGGTTTACCGGAAAGATGGGAACCCATAAGAAAAACATGGCTGTGAAGATAGATGAAGTATGCTATCAGCTTGAGCAAAGGAGCGAGTAGACGGAATGGAGAAGAAATTGTTTAGCCCGATGGAGATTGACGCCCTCGGGGAAATGATGAACATCAGCCTTGGCTCCTCTGCCACCGCAGTGTCCAACCTTCTGGAGCACAGAGTCGATATCACGACCCCCAAGGTCACGTCCATCAAAACGGCGGACTTCGCCCTGGGCAACCTGGAGCCCGCCATGGGCATCGAGATTAAATACGTGGAGGGCCTGGCGGGGAGCAACATCATGCTCCTCAAGCGCAGCGACATCAAGGTCATTGTGGACATCCTCATGGGCGGCGAGACGCCGGACGAGGAGTTCGAGCTTAACGAGCTGACCATCAGCGCCGTCTGCGAGGTCATGAACCAGATGATGGGCGCGGCCGCCACGGCCATGAGCGACTTTTTGGGCTACCAGGTGGATATTTCCACCCCCCAGCCCTTCGAGCTGGAGGATTTGGACGCCTTCAAGCAGAATCACCTCCCCCAGGGGGCGGACACCATCGTCATCGTCCGCTTCTCCCTCAGGATTGAGGGGGCCCTGGAGAGCGAATTCATGAACGTTATGAGCGTGGAGCTGGCCAAGGAGCTTTTGAAGGGCCTGGGCCTGGGCGACGAAGAAGAGGAGGAAGCGGCGCCTGCTCCGGCTCCCGCTCCCGCCCCTGCCCCCGCGCCGGAGCCCGCCGCCTCCTCCGGCGGAAAAATGAGCCAGGAGGAAATCGAGGCCATGCTGGCCGGCATGGGCGGCGGCGAGCCCGCTCCCGCCCCGGCCCCGGAGCCCGCTTCCTCCGGCAGGAAAATGAGCCAGGAGGAGATTGAGGCCATGCTGGCCGGCGGCGCAGACGGTGGCGAACCCACCCCCGCTCCCGCGCCGGAGCCCGCTTCCTCCAGCAAGAAAATGAGCCAGGAGGAGATTGAGGCCATGCTGGCCGGCATGGGCGGCGGCGAGCCCGCCCCCGCCCCGGCTCCCCAGCCCGCGCCTCAGCCCGCTCCCTCCGCGCCTCAGGCTGCGCCCCAGCCGGCCCCGGCGGCCCAGCCCATGGCGCAGCCCGCCACCGCGGCGGACTTTGGAGCCATGATGGCGGCCATGATGACGGCCATGACCACGGCCATGGCCAACAACGCCCCCGCTCCGGCTCCCGCGCCCCCGGCCCCGGAGCCCAAGGTCATCAACACCCGGCCCGCGCCCCTGCGGGAGATGGACCCGGCGGACGTGCTGGGGAAGGAGCAGGCGCAGAATCTGGACCTCATTATGGAGGTTCCCCTTCAGGTGACGGTGGAGATTGGCCGGACGCACCGGAAGGTGCAGGATATCCTGGAGTTTTCCAAGGGGTCCCTGGTGGTCCTCGACAAGCTGGCGGGCGACCAGGTGGACCTGTTCGTCAACGGGAAATGCGTGGCAAAAGGCGACGTGGTGGTGATCGACGACAACTTCGGCGTGCGCATCACCGAGATTGTCCAGGACCCCGTGATTGAGCTGGTGAAGAAATAAGCGGCCGGGTCCCGGAGCGCTTTTCAGATAATCAGACCGACACATCATTATATATTTGGATAAGAAGGAAGGAACAAGACTATGGCTAAGAAGATTCTGCTGGTCGACGACGCCGCCTTTATGCGGAAGATGATTAAGGATACCCTGAGCAAGAACGGGTATACGGAGCTGTTCGAGGCCGTTGACGGCGCGGACGCGGTGGAGAAGTTCGGCGAGATTGGCCCGGACCTGGTGATTATGGACATCACCATGCCCAACATGGACGGCCTGGAGGCCCTGAAGGCCATCCGCGCCAAGGACAGCGGCGCCAACGTGGTCATGTGCTCCGCCATGGGCCAGGAGAGCATGGTCATGGACGCGGTGCGCTCCGGCGCGAAGGACTTCATCGTCAAGCCCTTCAAGCCCGACCGGGTGCTCAAGACCGTCAGCACCATCCTGGGCAATCCCTGACGGATGCTGGGTTCAGGGGGTGACGCGGCCCTGGCTTCCCTGCTTTGGATGCTGGTCTGCGTCGTCCTGGTTATCGGCCTTGCCTATTGGTTTACCAAGTATGCGGCGGGCCGGGGAGCCCTGGGCGCTGTCTCTAGGGGCCGCCGGATGGAAATTCTGGACCGGCTGGTCCTGGGAAGGGATCAGAGCCTGATCCTGGCCCGGGTGGGAGAGCGCTACCTGCTCCTGGGCGCCGGTACGGCGGGGGTATCCCTGCTGGCGGAGCTCAGCGGGGAGGAGGCCGCCGCCTGGAAGCCGCCGGAGGCGGCGGAGGGAAGGCCGGGCTTTAAAGAGGCGTTTCTCAGCGCCATGAAACAACGGGAGCGGAGGTGAAGCGGAGGTGCCGGAAGGGCTGATCAATGTAAACGGCGAGAATGTGCAGGCGCTGGAAATCATCTTTTTGATGACGGCGATTACGCTTCTGCCTTCTCTCGTGGTGATGATGACGTCCTTCACCCGGTTTGTCATCTCCTTTTCATTTCTGCGCAACGCCATGGGCACGCAGCAGACGCCGCCCAACCTTGTGCTGATTGGGCTGGCGCTGTTTATGACGTTTTTTACCATGTCCCCCACCATAACCCGCATACAGAAGGAGGCTTACGAGCCCTACGCTGCGGAGGAAATCGACCAGGAGGAATTCCTCCGGCGGGCCGCGGTGCCCCTGTCGGAATTTATGGTGCGCAATACCAAGGTCAATACCCTGGAGATGTACTGCGACATGGCCCATGTGGAGATGCCGGAGGAAGTGAACACCCGGACGGTGGTGGAGACGCTGCCGCTGCGGATTATTGTGCCGGCCTTCGTGACCTGCGAGCTGTCCAAGGCCTTTACCATCGGGCTGCTGCTGTATATTCCCTTCATGCTGATTGACATTGTGGTGTCCTGTACGCTGATGTCCATGGGTATGATTATGCTGCCGCCGTCCATGATTTCCGCGCCTTTCAAGCTGCTGCTGTTCGTGACCCTGAACGGGTGGGAGCTGCTGTTCTCCACCCTGGTCCGGGGCTTTCACTAGCGGAGGGCTGAGGAATGGATACGGGAATGATAACCGACGTGATGCGGGACGCCGTGGGCGTGGTCATTAAGCTGGGCGGGCCCATGCTGGTTTTAAGCATGATGGCCGGCGTGCTGGTGGCTATTTTCCAGGCGGTGACGCAGATTCACGAGCAGACCATCTCCTTTATCTTGAAGGTGGTCATTGTAGTGGGCGTGCTGCTTGTGGCGGGCGGCTGGATGCTGACGACGCTGCAGGAGTACACCCGGGAAATCTTCGACCTGATGACGCAGATTTAGCGGAGGGGCCTATGATAGACGAAGGGGCCCTGGCGCTCTTTTTGCTGATGACAGCCCGGATGAGCGGCTTTGTGCTGTTCAACCCGCTGCTGGGCAGGCAGAACTTTCCCCGGACCGTCCGGGCCGGTCTGATTCTGGTCCTGTCAGCCTTCACCTACTCGGTGACGGGCGGGCGGGTGGAGCCGCCGGCGGGCGTGCTCCCCTTTGCCGGGGCGCTGCTGCTGGAGCTGGCGGTGGGCCTCGCGCTGGGCATGGTGGTGCACTTTTTCTTCTATATCCCGCAGATGGCGGGCCTGGCCATCGACACACAGATGGGCATGACCATGAACCAGATTTACGACTCCGGCTCCCAGTCCAACATGTCCGTAACGGGCACGCTGCTCAACACCCTGATGATTCTCCTCTTTTTTGCCGGAAACGGGCACCACACCCTGCTGCGGATTATGATTACCTCCGGCGAGGTGGTGGGGTACGGCGGGGTTTCCATCGGGAACGACGTCAGCAATCTGGCCCTGGAGCTTTTTGTCGAGTGCACGGTTCTGGCGGTGAAGCTCTGCATGCCCGTCCTGGCGGCGGAGCTGATCGGCCAGCTGGGCATGGGCGTTTTGATGAAGGTCATTCCCCAAATCAACGTGTTTTCCATCAACATTGAGCTCAAGGTCATTGTGGGCCTGGGGCTGCTGCTGATGCTGATGCTTCCCATCAGCGAGTTCCTCCTGGAGGCGGAGCTGAACATGCTGGGCAGCCTCCGCGTGATGCTGGGGCTGATGGCGTAGCCGCCGCCTTGGGCGGCGGGAAGGTCCGGAAAGGGGGGATGACGGATGGCGGACAGCTCTAAAACCGAGAAAGCAACCCCAAAAAAGCGGCGGGACGAACGAAAAAAGGGCAACGTCTTCCTGAGCCAGGACGCCGTGGCCGTGGTCACGCTGCTGGGTTCCTTCAGCGTCTTCTGGATGATGGCGGGGCGCATTGGGGAAGAGCTGAGCGGCTTCATGCGTTTTTGCTTTACCCAGGTGGACCTGGCCTCCGGCATGTCCGCCGGCGACATTCTTCACGAGCTGACCATGCAGTCCCTGGGCCTGATGGCCCGGACCGTGCTTCCCATTACGCTGGTGACGGCGCTGTGCGCCGTCGCGGCGACCTTCGCCCAGACCAGGCTTCTGGTCAGCAGCGAGCTGATGAAGCCAAAATTCAGCCGCATCAACCCCCTGGAGGGCTTCAAGCGGCTGTTCTCCCTGAAAAGCTTGGTGAACGCCCTGAAGGGCATGCTGAAAATCAGCATCCTCATGGTCATCGTCTATTTCAGCATCAGCGGCATGTTCCATGAGAGCGCCAAATATCTTTATGTGGACCTCCGCGCCTCCGCCCAGCACCTGTTTTCCGAGGGCATGAGCATGATCGTGAAGATCGGCCTGGCGTTCATCGCCCTGGCGGCCCTGGATTTCATGTACCAATGGTGGGACTACGAGCGCGGCATCCGCATGAGCAAGCAGGAGATTAAAGAAGAGTACAAACAGACCGAAGGCGATCCCCAGATTAAGGGCAAGATCAAGGAAATGCAGCGCAAGCGGGCACAAAGCCGCATGATGCAGCAGGTTCCCCAGGCCGACGTGGTCATTCGAAATCCCACCCACTTCGCCGTGGCCCTCCGGTACCGTCCGGACGAGGACGCGGCCCCCATCGTCCTTGCCAAGGGGCAGGATTCCCTGGCCCTGCGCATCGTGAAGGTGGCGGAGGAGCACAAGGTGGCCATTATCGAGAACGTGCCCCTGGCCCGCGCCCTCTACGCGGACGCGGAGCTGGACCAGGAGATTCCGCCGGAGCTTTACAATCCCGTGGCGGAGGTGCTGGTCTACATCTTCCGGCTGAACGAAGACCACAAGCTGGTAAAATAAATTTGCCGCTTTGTCCACAGGATAAGGCTGGCCGGCCCGGAGCCGGAGCGGAAAGGAACTTATGGAACAGGAGGTGACCGGCGCTTGAGAAAGATTCTGGACAACGTAATATCTCTTGCCGTCGTGGTTATCGTCCTGTTTTTGATTATCCCCCTGCCCACGCCCCTGCTGGACATTCTGCTGGTGGTGAACATCGGGCTGTCCGTCATGATCCTGATGATCACGATGAACATTTCCGAGGCCCTGGAGTTTTCCATCTTCCCGTCTTTGCTGCTGATTACCACGCTGTTCCGGCTGGGGCTGAACGTGTCCACAACGCGGCAGATTCTCTGGAACGGCTACGCCGGAGAGGTGATTCAAAACTTCGGCGGCCTGATTACCGGCGGCAATATCGTCGTCGGCGTGGTGATCTTCCTGATCATCGTGCTGGTGCAGTTCATCGTCATCACCAAGGGCGCCGAGCGCGTGGCCGAGGTGGCCGCCCGGTTCACCCTGGACGCCATGCCCGGCAAGCAGATGGCCATCGACGCGGACCTCAGCTCCGGCCTCATTGACGAGCAGGAGGCCAAGAGCCGCCGGCACAAGATTCAAAAAGAGGCCGACTTCTACGGCGCCATGGACGGCGCCACCAAGATCGTCAAAGGCGACGCCACCATGTCGTTGTTGATCACCATGATCAACTTCATCGGGGGCACCATCATCGGAATGGTGGTGAACGGCGGGCAGTTTACCGACGTTCTTTCCAAATACTCCATCGTCACCATCGGCGACGGCCTGGTCTCCCAGCTTCCGGCGCTGATGATTTCCACCGCCACGGGCATGATTGTCACCCGCTCCGTGTCTGAGGGAAGCCTCAACAAGGACGTTATCGGGCAGTTCAAGAACCAGCCCCGGGCCATCATGACCACCGGCGTTATCCTCCTGTTCCTGGCGGCCATACCCAACACGCCCCACTTCGCCCTGGCCGTGGGCGGCGGGCTTCTGCTGGGGGCGGGCTGGTTTGTCAGCAGCCGCATGGACCAGGAGCGGCAGGAGACCGCCGCCCTCCAGGCCGCTGCGGAGCAGCAGCAGCAAACGTCCGAGGCCGCCGCGCCCAGCGAGACCGACTATTACAAGGACATCAACAACGTCTACAACCTCCTCTCGGTGGAGCCCATCGAGATGGAGTTTGGATACAGCCTCATCCCCATGGTGGACGAGAGCCACGGCGGCAAGCTCATCAGCCGCATCGTCATTTTCCGCCGCCAGTACGCCCAGGACATGGGCTTTGTCTTCCCCTCCATCCGGCTGCACGACGCGTCGTCCCTGGGGACGAACCAGTACGTCATCCGCATCCGGGGCGAGGAGGTGGCCCGGGGCGAGATACTGGTGGATTACTACCTGGCCCTGGAGCCCGCCAACCCCCTGGGGGAAATCGACGGCATCGAGACCATCGAGCCCGCCTACGGCATCCCCTCCCGGTGGATTCTGCCGGAGAACAAGGAAATGGCGGAAATTTACGGCTACAACGTTATCGACCCCCTGTCCGTCATGCTGACCCACCTTTCGGAGACAGTGAAAAAGTACGCCTACGAGATGCTGGGCCGGACGGAGACCATTCAGCTGGTGGAGAATCTGAAGCGCACCGCCCCGGAGCTGGTGGAGGAGGCCATTCCCGGCGTTATCTCCTACGCGACGCTGGAAAAGGTGCTGCGGAACCTCCTGAAAGAGGGAGTGCCCATCAAGGACCTGGGAACCATCGTGGAGACCCTGGCCGACGCGCTGGTCCAGGGCCGGGACGTGGACGCCGCCACGGAGCAGGTCCGGGGCGCGCTGGCCCGGACCATCACCCGCCGCTTCTGCGAGGACGGGCAGCTCCGGGTGGTCACCCTGGACGCGGAGGTGGAGAAGAAGATTATCGCCTCCCTTACCCGGAACGAGCAGGGCGTGTACCTGGCCATGGGCCCGGAGCTGATGCAGCAGATTGTCTCCCAGCTGGCGGGCCAGATGAAGAAGTTCAACGACCTCTCCCAAACGCCCATCATCCTGGTCAGCCAGGTGATCCGGGGCTATTTCTCGAAAATGATTACCCAGTTCTATCCCGGCGTTTACGTGCTGTCCTTCAATGAAATCACCAGCGCCGTGCAGATTCAGGCCATCGGCAATATCACCCTGGAGCCTGCCGCCCGGCCCGAGCGAAGGGCGGTGGGCACATGAGCGAGCGGGCGGCCGTCCGGTACGGCGAGCGGGAGATTGAGGAGATGGACACCCAGGACCTGCTCCGCCTTTACAAGGAGACGGGGGACGAGAGCCTGAAATGGCCCCTGGTCCTGCGGTACGAGGGGCTGATTAAAAGCGCCGCCATGCAGATTCGGGGCGTGTACAGCAGCTTCGCCCAAATCGACGATATCATCAACGAGGGCATCATCACCCTTCTGGGGGCCATCGACAAGTTTGACCCGGACAAGGGCGTGAGGTTTGAGACTTACGTCTCCAAGCGCATCCGGGGCATGGTCATCGACCTGGCCCGAAAGCAGGACTGGATTCCCCGGAACGTCCGGAAGCGGGCCAAGGAGATAGACCTCGCCACGGCGGAGCTGTCCGCCTCCCTGGGGCGGACCCCCACCGACGGAGAGATTGCCGGCTACCTGGGCATTACCCAGGAGCGGTATCAAAAGGACGCCGCCAACATTGCCCTGAGCAATGTGCTTTCCCTGGATGTGCTGATGGACACCCGGGAGACCGCAGGCTACCCCATGGAGGTCCCCTCCAGCGACGTGCGGAGCCAGCCGGAGCTGGTGCTCCAGGAGCGGGAGATGCAGCGGGCCCTGGCCCAGGGCATCGCCTCTCTGCGGGAGAACGAGCAGATTGTCCTCTCCCTGTATTATGAGCGGAACCTGCATTTGAAGGAAATCGCCCAGGTGATGGAGCTCAGCGAGCCCCGCATTTCCCAGATACACACCCGGGCCCTTCAAAAGCTGAAGACCTATATGGAAGGGTACTTAAACGACACACCGGAGCCGAAACCTAAGAGGAAGAAGGGATAACGAGTGTTCAAAGGCTTTTACAACCTGACCTCCGCCATGCTGACCCACCAGTACAATCTCAATGTCATCGGCAACAATATGGTCAATATTTCCACGTCCGGCTATAAGCAGGACCGCTATGTGGCCACCACCTTTGACGACGTGATGTACAGCCGGGTGGACGTGAACCACAGCGGCGGGACGGAAATCGGGCGGCAGAGCTACATCCGGGCCGCCAGCGAGATTTACACCGATTACAGCCAGGGCATCCCGGAGCCCACGGAGCTGCCCCTGGACTTTGCCATTGTGGGGGACGGGTTCTTTGCCGTCCGGGACGAGGAGGGCCAGGTGGCCTACACCCGGATGGGGAATTTCTCCCTGGACGGGGAGGGCTACCTCTGCCTCCCGGGCTTCGGCCAGGTGCTGGATCCCCAGGGCGAGCCCATTTACCTGGGCACCGATAAGATCCGGGGCGACAAGCAGGGCGTCATCTACTACGACCGGGGCGCGGAAGGAGGCGGCAGCGTCGCCATCGGACAGCTGGGAGTGTACAGCTTTGAGGACAACGGAGCCCTGGAGCGGAACGAGCGGGGCCTCTTCACCGGCGAGGACGCCCGGCAGAGTACGGAATTCGAAATTTGGAACCAGTATCTGGAGCGCTCCAACAGCGACATGGTCAAGCAGATGTCGGAGATGATCACGTATCAGCGGGCCCTGCAAAGCGCCGCCCAGGTTACCAAAATGTACGACCAGCTGATGACCAAGGCCACGGGCGACGTGGGCCGCTTCGCCTAAGGAGGAAGCCTATGAATCAATCCTTTTTCATCGGAGCCGTGGGCGCCCACCAGCAGCTCAAGCGCCTGACGGTCCACGGCAACAACATTGCCAACCTGAACACTTACGGCTTCAAGGCGGAAAAGAGCCGCTTCGCCTCCCTGGTATACGACGACGTCAAGGCCACCGACATGGAGATGCGCCCCTACGGCGTGGGCGCGGCGCTGTGGACCACGGATACGGATTTCAAGAGCGGGCCCCTGGCGGAGACCCGGCGGGACCAGGACTACGCCATCGCGGGGGACGGCTTCTTCGCCGTGGCGGACCTGACCAGCGGGGAAATCACCCTCACCCGGAACGGCGCCTTTGTGATTTCCGAGCTCCAGCGCCCCACCGGAGAGCTGGACGAAAACGGCCAGGACGTCATGGAGATTGTCTACTACCTCTCCGACAACGAGGGACGCTTCGTCCTCAGCCGGAACGGGGGCATGATCGAGGTGGAGGACGAGCACAAGCTCCAGCCCGTGGGCGTGTTCGACTATATGAACTACGACGGCATGGAGCATGTGAACGATACGCGCTTCCGGGCCGTTGAGAAGAACGGCGGCATCCGCATGGGCGATGGGGAGGTTTTGCAGGGCTTCCTGGAGATGTCCAACGCGGACCTGGCGGAGGAGATGACCAAGGTAATCGAATCCCAGAGGGCCTATGGCATGGCGCTGAAAATGGTGCAGGTGTCCGACGAGATTGAAACCACCATTAACGGCCTGCGCGGCTGAGGGGGAGGAAGAGCATGACGATTAAAAGCTACGACGAACTGAGCTCCCTGGAGCTGGACACCCTGAAGGAGATCGGCAGCATCGGCACGGGAAACGCCGCCACCAGCCTGTCCTCCCTCATCGGGAAGCCTGTGCGCATTCAGCAGCCCGAGGTCCGCATTATGGAGTATAACGAAGCCATCGAGTGGATCGGCGGGCCGGAGCCCATCACCGCCGGCGTGCTGGTGGGGATGAGCGGGCAGCTCAGCGGCATCATGCTCTCGGTGCAGCAGCTGGATTTCGTGAATCTGGTGCTGGAGAGCATGATGGAAAAAAGCATTGAAGATTACATGGAGCTTGGGGAGATGGAGCGCTCCGCCCTCACCGAGGTGGGCAACATCATGATCTCCACCTTCATCAACGCCCTCTGCGGCCTGGCGGGCATTGACATTGAGCTGACCGTGCCCGCCTTTACCGTGGATATGCAGGGCGCCATTATGGCCGTGCCCATGGCGGAGTACGGCGGACAGTCCAATTACATCATGACCATCGGCGGAAACTTTATCTGCAATGGAAAGGAGATTCCCTGCCGTTTGCTGTTGTCGCCGGATATTCGGTCGCTGAACTTTTTATTAAGGAAGCTGGGCGTGAACAGTGGAGAGTAAGATTACAGTTGGAATCGCGGACATGAAAATGGCGAAGGGCAGCGGTATGCTGATTACCTATGCCCTGGGCTCCTGCATCGGGATTTGCCTGTATGACCAGAAAATCAAGCTGGCGGCGCTGATTCACATTATGCTGCCGCTGAATATGGAGCCGGGCCGGAAGAACACCATGAAGTACGCCGACACCGGCATCCGGGAGACGCTGAAAATGATGGAGGCCAAGGGGGCCTCCCGCTCCCGCATCACGGCGAAGATTGCCGGAGGGGCCAAGATGTTTGAGGTCAGCGGGGGAAATCTTGGAAACATCGGCCAGCGCAATATTGAAAGCGTACATATGCACCTGAAACGGGAGGGCATCCAGCTTTTGAAGGAGGATGTGGGCGGCTCCGTGGCCCGGACGCTGCTGTTCGATCCCGCCACGGGAATGGCCTGCGTCCGGTCTTACGGACGGCCGGAAATGATTATCTAAACGGTATGTGAGAGGGACAACCACTGAAAGGAGTGTTCGGAATGTTGTTGGAAGAGGATAAGCGGGGCATATTGCTGGAGTCGGGCACAAATGAGATCGAGGTCATGGAGTTCACCATCAACGAGAGCCTGTACGGCATCAACGTGGCGAAGGTCAAGGAGATTCTCGTCTCCCAGCCCGTGAAGCACATGCCCCACGCCCACCCGGCCGTGGAGGGCATTTTCAAGCCCCGGGACAAGGTGATTACCGTGGTGGACCTGCCCACGTACCTGATGGGCGAGCTTGGGGAGAAAAAGAGCAAGGACCTGTTCATCATCACCAATTTCAACAAGATGAACATCGCCTTTCGGGTCCACACGGTGGTGGGCATCAGCCGCATCTCCTGGAAAAGCATCCAGAAGCCGGACAAAACCGTGGCCGGCGGAAACGAGGGAATCGCCACCGGCATCGCCCAGTGCGGCGACGATCTGGTGACCATCCTGGACTTCGAGAAGATCGTGGCGGAAATCGCGCCGGAGACCACCATCCAGATGTCCGAGATCGAGAGCCTGGGCGAGCGGCAGCGGAGCGAGGCCGTCATCCTGGTGGCGGAGGACTCCGTGCTTTTGAGCAAGATGATTGAGGAGGCCCTCCACAAGTCCGGCTATGTCAACACCCGCATGTTCCCCGACGGAAGCAAGCTGTGGGACTACCTCAACAGCCTGCGGGGGCACGAGAACCTGGACGACGAGGTGGGCCTGATCATCACGGACATCGAGATGCCGCAGATGGACGGCCACCGGCTGACCAAGCTGGTGAAGGACGACAAGGATTTCAAGCACCTGCCGCTGATTATTTTCTCCTCCCTGATTACCGAGGAGATGCGCCGCAAGGGCAAGGAGCTGGGCGCGGACGAGCAGATGAGCAAGCCGGAAATCGGCCATCTGGTCCGGGTTATCGACCACCTGCTGGAAGAAGCGGGGCGGCGGGAATAAGCGCGGAGGGAAATCATGGGCAGTAAATATATCGTAAGGCAGCCGATCAAGGACCCCGAGGGGAAGATATTGGGGCATGAAATCCTGTATCATGGGGAGAACCAGGCGTTCACCGTGGAAAATCCCCAGGCCAAGGAATTTGCCTCCGCCGACACGATTTACAGCTTCCTCACGCAGAACAGCACGACGACGCTGCGGGGGTCCCTGAACTTCATGACTTTCACGACCACGCTGCTGATGAAGAAGACGCCCCGGCTCTTTGACAAGTCGGAGCTTGTAATCCAAATCAACGACAGTGTCATCATTCATCCGCTGTCCATGCACTTTGTCAACCAGTTTGCCAAGGAAGGCTACAAGGTGGCGGTGAATGAGTTCCAGTTTGCCCCCCGGTATCTGGCCCTGCTGGACAGCATTGACTACATCAAGGTGAACATCCAGACCACGCCGGAGCTGGCCATGCACAACATTGTGGAAGTGGCCCACAGCATGCAGAAAAAGTGCGTAGTCACCAACATCGACACAGAGGAGCAGTACCGCAAGGCGCTGCTTTTGAAGGCCGACGGGCTGGAGGGCGCTTACGTGGCCGAGCAGATGACCACCCGGGTCCATTCCAGCGCCTATCTCCAGTCCAGCTTCTTCCGCCTGATGGTGGCCATCACCCGGGACGAACCGGACGTGGACGAGATCGAGCAGCTGATCTCCATGGACGCCAGCCTCACCTACAACCTGCTGAAGGTGGCAAACTCCGCCTACTTCGCCCTGCGGAACCGGGCCACCACCGTCCACCAGGCCATCATGACCCTGGGCCTGGGGCAGCTGAAGCAGTGGATTTACCTCCTCAGCGCCAGCGTGGGCAGCGGGCCCGCCGAGGCGGGAACCGAGGAATTCCTGAAGCGTTCCTTCATGCGGGCCTCCTTCTGCAAGGAGCTGATGAAGTACGCCAAGAATATGCCCATTTCCCAGGCGGAGGCTTACCTGATGGGCATGTTCTCCACGCTGAACCATCTGGTGGACGCGCCTCTGGAGGAGATTCTGGAGGAGCTGCCCGTGTCGGACGAGGTGCGCTTCGCCCTGACCAAAAAGGAGGGCCGCTGCGGCAAGCTCTACGAGCTGCTGCTGAGCTATGAGGCGGCCAACTGGAACGCCATCACCGCCCTGGCGGAGGAGCTGGGCATTCCCAACCAGATTCTTACCAGCGTCTATTTCAACTGCATGGAAAACGTCAACGTCCTGTGGGAGCAGCTGAGCAGCACCGCGGACGGCCAGGGGCCGGAGGAAGCGCCCCCCGCGCCGGAGGACGAGGGCTGAGCAAGTCAAAAAAGAAAAGGTTCGGCGCGCTTTGCGCCGAACCTTTTGGCTTCATCAGTTTTCCGGCCGGGAGTGATGGGGCGTGAGCATGACTTTTTTGCAGGCCTGAATCAGCTGGGCGGTGATGTCGCTGGAGAAGCGGCTCTCATAAACGGTGAGGCGGGGAACCCGCTCATTCTGGCTCAGCACTACGTACTTGGGCGGCAGGTGGTTCAGGGCATAGGCCCGGACGTCCACCCGGCACTTGTCGCAGCAGCAGATGCCGAACATCTTCATGTACTCATCCGCCTTCTCCTCCACCAGGATCTGCATGACGTTGATATAAGCGGGCTTCTCCTCCTCCTGGACGGGGGCGGGCGGCTGCTGGGCGGGAGCCTGGGACTCCGGCGGCGCTTCCGGGACCGGAGCAGCCGGGGCGGGCGCCTGCGGAGCCGCCTGCCGGACGGGAGCCGGCTGGGGAGCCGGGGCCGCCTGTGCGGAAGGCTGGGGCGGAGCCTTGGGAGCCGCTTCCAGCTCCGCCTCCAGGGCGTCCTTAATCTGGGAGGATACGGCGGCGTCGGCGTTGATGGAGGAAATGATGGGGGCCACCGGAGCGGCGTGGGCGGGCTCGGCCTGGGGAGCGGGTTCCGCCTGGGGGGCGGGCTGCGCCTGGGAAGGAGCGGCCTCTGCCTTGGGCTCCGCCGCCTCGGAGGAGGCGCCCCGGTTCTTGCTGAGCAGGTTCATCACATGGGCGGTTTTGCTGCTGTTGTTGGATGCCATAACGAAAACTCCTTTACATCAGAAAAATGAAAGCTTAAAACCACTTGGTCCGGGGAGCCGGACGGGGCGGGGGAAAGGCCGGGCCCGCCACCGCGTCCACGATTTTCCGCAGGTCTGCGGAGGCCTTCGCGCCGGGCTGGTAGGTCAGGACGCTCTGTCCGTGGGCGGGGGCCATGGCCACGCTGACGCTGCGGCGGACCTTGGTGTGGAACACCTGGCTGCCCAGCTGCTCCGCCACGGACTCCGCCAGGTCCAGAATTTCCCGGGAGAGGGTCAGGCGGCGGTCGTACTTGTTCAGGAGAATGCCCAGGACCTTCAAGTCCGGGTTGAAGGATTTGCGGACGGTTTCGATGGTGTCCTGGATTTGAGAAACGCCCACCAGGCTCAATACCTCCGCCTCCATGGGGACGATGAGCCCGGTGGAGGCCACGTAGGCGTTGATGGTCAGGATGTTCAGCGCCGGAGGCGTGTCGATGATGATGAAGTCGTAATTGGGCTTCACCACGTCCAGCTGCTGGGAGAGCATGAACTCCCGCCGGGGGGCCGTGAATTCCACCTCGGCGGTGGAGAGCATGATGTCCGAGGCGAGGATGTCGCCGTACTCCGTGTGGGAGATGGCCCGCTCAATGGGACAGGAGCCGGTGAGCACGTCGTAGACGGTTTTGCACTCGCCGATGTCCAGGCCCAGGGTGAAGCCGAGATTGCCCTGGGGGTCCAAATCGACGCCCAGGACCCGCGCGCCCCGCTGCTTCAGGCCGCAGACCAGCGCGGAAACGGTGGTGGTTTTGCCCACGCCGCCCTTTTGATTCGTGACAGTGATGACCTGTGTCAAAGGATTTTCCTCCTTACTGTAAAAACTAAACGGGGACCTCTTATTTTTATTATACTATATGTCGATAAAAAAACATAGAGGAATATCAAAAAAATTCTAACTTCGATGGGCCCGCCCCGGAAGGGGAGGAGCCTCACTTGAATCTCTGAAAGGAGTGGCAACCTATGGCAGTCAGCGGCGTCAGCAGTTCTAGAAGCATTTACGGGAACCGCAACGTACTCACCGGCCTGGCCAGCGGCCTGGATACGGAGAGCATGATCGAAAACGCAATATCCGCGTACAAAAACAAGATTACCGCACTGGCACAAAAGCGCACCAAGACCGAGTGGAAGCAGGAGGCGTACCGGAGCATCATCAATAAGATGTCCGTTTTCACGGATAAGTACACCTCCTACCGCTCCGCCAACAACCTGATGTCCACCAGCTTTTTCGACCAGGCGGTGAAGACCGTGGCCAAGGGCAAATACGCCGACATGGTCTCCGCCACGGGAAAAAGCTCCAGCAACGTCCAGGTCAACCGGGTGAAGCAGCTGGCCTCCGCCGCCACCTACCGCCTCAGCGGCAGCGTTCTGGACAGCCAGACCTCCGGCCTCACCAGCACGCCCTCCGTCACGGCGGGCGGGTCCTTCAACCTGTCGGCGAAGCATCCTGTCAGCACCATCGCCGGGAGCATGACCCTGACCTACGGCGGAAGCAGCGCCGAGAGCAAGCTCTATATTAACTTCGACGAGGATATGCTCTTTGAGGGCACCGCAGAGGAAAAGGCCCAGAAGATTGCGGATGAAATCAACAAGCAGCTCAAGGAGCAGACCGTCAATATCGGCAGCACCAGCTACACCGGCGACGAGCTGCTGGAGAAGGTGGTCAAGGCCGAAGTGGATGAGATGGGCAACATCACCTTCAGCGATCCCAAGAGCAACAACGTCTATATCAGCTCCGCCGACGAGAGCGTCCGGGAGAACCTTCTGGGCGGCGTGAAGGAGCTCAGCTCCGAGACCGGCAAGCAGATGAAATTCATCAATGCCAAGGGCATCGGGGATAATCTGGTGGACAACAGCAAGACCATGAGCCAGTACCTGGAGGGCGGCAGCCTGACCATCACCCTGGACGGGGTGCAGAAAAGCGTGAAGCTGCCCAGCCGGGAGGACATCATTGCGAATCTGGATAAGGACTACAAGTATTACGACGCGCTCAAGGAGAAGATTGAAAAGGGCGAGGAGCTGAACAGCCCCGAGAGCCGCCAGATGATGGACGACGCCTTCGTCGCGGCTCTCCAGAAAGGCATTGACAGCACCTTTGGTGAGGGAAAGCTGAAGGTTGAGGACGCGGCCAACGACAAGACCGGCGGCAAGGGCCTCCAGCTGGAGTTCTCCGCCACGCAGAAGGGCTCCACCTTCTCCGTCTACTCCGACAAGGGCAAGGCCCTGGGCATGGGGGAGAGCGGCACCCTTACCAGCTACCTCAACACCAACAAAACCCTGGGCGAGCTGCTGGGGGAGGACGGCTTCAAGGGACTGGAGTCCGAGGCTGTCCGCAAGGTAAAGAAGGACGAAAACGGCAACGTCATGAAGGACGATGACGGCAATACCATCTACGAGACGGACGACGACGGCAACCCCGTCTATGAGACCGACTCCAAGGGTGATATTCTTTACTCCTTTAAGATGAACGACGGCAAGGAAATTGGGCAGTTCAGCAAGAACACCACCCTCCAGACCGTGATGAACACCATCAACAGCAACAGCGACTCCGGAGTAAAGGTCAACTATTCCAAAACCACCAACGAGTTTGTCTTTACCGCTAAGGATTCCGGGAAGAATTCCAAGATTGAGACCAGCGGCCTTTCCGAGAAGCTGTTCGGCACGGTTTCCAAGGACGCCGTGGACGCGGAGGGCAAAAAGCTCTACAGCGAGGGCAAGGACGCGATTTTCAGCGTCAGCATCAACGGCACCGAGCTGAAGGATATCGAACGCAGCTCCAACACCGTGGAGTTCGACGGGCTGAGCATCAATCTCAAAGGCGTGTTCGGCTATGCGGCGAAGAAGGACGCGGACGGGAACGACCTGCTGGACGAGAACGGCCAGGTTGTGTATGATTTGGATAAACCCGTGAATACGGAGCCCGTCACCTTCGAGACCAGCTCCGACGCCGACAAGATTGTGGACGCTGTGAAGTCTATGATCGACGACTACAACGCCATGGTCACGGAGATCAAGAACGCCTACTCCACCCTCCCGGCCCAGCGGTCCAACGGCGCGTATTACGAGCCCCTGACCGATGAGGATCAGGAGGGCATGAGCGAAACCGCCATCAACAACTGGCAGGAAAAGGCCAAACAGGGCATCCTCTTTGCCGACAACGACCTGCGCAGCCTCTATAACCGGCTGACCTCCGCCATCTCCGTAACCGGAGAGAACGGCGCGGCCCTCCGGGCGGCGGGCATCACCGTGAACTACACCAACGGCCTGAGCACCCTGGACTTCAACGAGACGGAGTTCCGGGCCGCTCTGGACAGCGACCCCGACAAGGTGCGGGACGCGTTCACCGCCAGCACGGAGTCCGGCGCCAAGAGCAACGGCCTGATGCAGGCTTTGAAGCAGCCCCTGGAGCAGTATGGCAAGACCACCGGCGGCAAGGGCATTCTGGTGGAAAAGGCCGGTTCCCCCCTGGCCCCCAGCACCATGTACAACAACATTATCCAGAAGGAGCTCAACCGGATCGACGAGCAGATCGAGAAGTGGCAGGACAAGATGAGCGACCAGGTGGACTACTACACCAGCCAGTTCTCCCGCCTGGAGCAGCTGATCCAGCAGATGAACTCCCAGAGCTCTTACTTCTCCCAGCTGATGGGAGGCTGATATGAAAAGGCGGTGATCCACAGACAATGGATATGAAAGGCTACCAGCAATACAAGGAGCAGAGCGTCAACACCATGACCCAGGGCGAGCTGCTGCTGCTGCTGTATGACGAGTTGTACAAGCGCCTGGCGCAGGCGGAGCTCATGCTGGATCAGCAGAACTACCCTGTATACGAGGCCTCCATTGAGCGGGCCGTCGCCATCATCGACTATCTGGACTCCACGCTGGACCGGCAGTATCCCATCAGCACCAACCTGGCGCAGCTCTACGAATATTTCACCTACGAGCTGGGCCGGGCAAAGATCGGACGCCGCAAGGAGGTCTTGAGCCACGTGAAGACCATGGTGGGCGAGCTCCGGGACGCGTTCCGCCAGGCTCAGAAAAGCGGAGATTCAGGAAAGTAGGGACCGGAATGGAAGCAAAAGCGCTGCTGGACGCCCATGTGCAGCTGAAACGAATTTACACCGCGCTGAACGAGGCCCTGGATCTGACCCGCCAGATGGCGGACGCCGCGGACCGGAACGACGAGGTCGCGGCGCAGCTGCTGGTTTCCATGCGGCAGGAGCCTACTGACAAGCTGGCCGGGGCCTATCAGGCCCTGGACCAGCAGCGGCAGGCCCTTTCCGAGGCCGACGCCGGCCGCCTCGCCGCCCTTTTGCGGGGCGCCGGGGCGGAGACGGAGGCGGAGGCCGCCCTGGCGAACCAGGTAGGTCTGAACGGGAGGGTCTTGAAGCAGCTTGTGGATTTGGACCGGGTGGTCAACCGCAAGCTGGCGAGAGAGAAGTCCGTTTACAAGTAGACGACCCGCAGAAGCTGGAGCCCCGGCGGATTGGCCGGGCTCCCGCCTTTGCGCGCGTATGGGCGGGTATCGGGAGGCCGCCGCCCGCCGGAGAAGGGATTCTTCCGGCGGGAATATGATTCAAGACTACGGGAGCGCAGAGTATGCCCACGATCACGCTGGAAAATGTAACAAAGAACTACAAGCTGGACCGCCGGCAGCAGAAGGACCAGAAGGGGAAAAAGTACGAGGTCGGCGTGGAGGACATCAACCTGACCATCCGGCAGGGGGAGTTTGTCTTTCTCGTGGGCAGCAGCGGCGCGGGAAAGAGCACGCTGCTGGACTTGATTTCCGGGAAGCTCAAGCCGGACAAGGGAACGGTCTGCCTGGACAGGAAGGACCTCTCCAAGCTGATTCCCTGGAGCCAGAACCGCACGGCAATCCTCTTTGGAAAGGTCCAGCAGGAGCACAGCCTCATCCGGAAAATGACCGTGGAGGAGAACCTCTGGATTGCCGCCCAGGTGGGGCGGCGCCGGTTCGAGAGCGGGAAGCATGTGGAGCTCCGGGTGAAGAAGGTGCTGGGCCTGGTGGGAATGCGGGGCGTGGAGTCCCGGTATCCCGTGGAGATGTCCATTGGGGAGTGCCGCCGGGTGGAGCTGGCCCGGGCCCTGATCAACAGCCCCCCCATCCTGGTGCTGGACGAGATTACGGCGAATCTGGACGACGACAATATCTGGGACATGTTTCAGCTTTTACAGGA
Organism: uncultured Oscillibacter sp.; assembly: GCA_949959305.1. GTDB lineage: Bacteria > Bacillota > Clostridia > Oscillospirales > Oscillospiraceae > Oscillibacter. Next base: position 4,316 of record CATLJA010000005.1, on the reverse strand, counting down.
AGTCAACCGCAAGGGCACCACCGTTATCATGGCCACCCACGCCAGCCGGTATGTCAACATCATGCGCCGGAGGGTGATTACGCTGGTGGACGGGAAGATTTTCGGCGATGTCGAGAAGGGAAGATACGGCGACGTGGTATAGCCCCGGAGCCGATGATCATAGATAAGGACAGACTGCCAAAGAATAAAGAGGAGGAAGACGTATATGATCAAAAATATGAAGGTCAGGAAAAGCCTGGTCCTGGGGTTCGGAATTACCATCGCTATCTCCGCAATCATTATCATCATTTCCCTGATCCTGATGACCGTGCAGAAGGGCCAGTATACCAACATCCTGGAGAAGTATGTGGCGTCCAACGAGGCGGTGTCCGAGTGCCGCATCAGCTATAACATTGCCGCCCGCAGCCTGCGGGACGCGGTCCTGTCCGGCGACATGAGCGGCATAGATACCGCCAACAGCAAAATCGAGGACCTGAAGTCTCAGCTGTCCACCCTGAACAGCATCTACCCTCTGGACGATAAGACGGAGCTGAATAACTTTGTCAAGCTGGTGGAGGACTGGGAGGTTGAGGCGGCTGAAATCGGCCAGACCGCCCGGACGAACCAGCAGGAAGCCGCCAATATGATTGTGACCCAGTGCTCCCCTGTCCTGGCCCAGGCCGCCGCCGCCGGCGACGCCCTGGCCGAAAAGCTCCAGACGGAGCAGGCCAACATTATCAAGCGGCAGAACACGGTTTCCACGATTGCCATCATCTCCATCGTTGTGGCGATGGTCATCGCGACGGTCGCCGTCCTCCGCATAGCTTTCATTATTATCAAGAGCATCGTGGCCCCCGTGGAGAAGGTCCGGGCCGCCCTGGTGGGCTTCAGCGAGGGCAAGCTGGATATCCCCGTGGATTATGAGAGCACCAGCGAGCTGGGCGAGATGTGCGACGCGCTGCGGACCAGCCAGAAGGTACTGGACGGCGTTATCAAGGATACCTGCCACCTTCTGGAGGAGATGGGCAACGGCAACTTCAACTGCCGCACCGAGGCGGAGCAGCTTTATGTGGGCGAGCTGAGCAATATGCTCAAGTCCATCCGCGTCATCAACCGCAACCTCAGCGATACGCTGGCTCAGATCAGCCTCAGCGGCGAGCAGGTTTCCTCCGGCTCCGACCAGGTGTCCACCGGCGCCCAGGCCCTGGCCCAGGGCGCGACGGAGCAGGCCAGCGCCGTTCAGGAGCTGTCCGCCACCATCGCCGAGATTTCCACCCGCTCCCAGAGCAACGCCCAGCGCAGCGAGAAGGCCATCGACCATTCCAAGAACGCCGACCTCCGGGTCCGGGAGAGCGCCGATTACATGGAGGAAATGGTCAAGGCCATGGAGAAGATTTCCAGCTCCTCCGAAGAGATCGGCAAGATCATCGCCACCATTGAGAACATCGCCTTCCAGACCAACATTCTGGCGCTGAACGCCGCCGTGGAGGCCGCCCGGGCGGGTTCCGCCGGCAAGGGCTTCGCCGTCGTGGCCGACGAGGTGCGGAACCTGGCCACCAAGTCCGACCAGGCTGCCAAGGCCACCAAGGAGCTGATTGACAACTCCATCACCTCCGTTCAGGACGGCAGCGAGATTGTCAAGCGGGTTTCCGAGTCCCTGGACAAGACGGTCCAGGCCACCAACGAATCCATGTCCGCTCTGCAGGAAATTGCCAAGGCCGTGGAGGAGGAAGCCGAGGCCATCGCCCAGGTTACCGAGGGCATCGACCAGATTTCCAGCGTGGTGCAGACCAACTCCGCCACCTCCGAGCAGTCCGCCGCCGCCAGCGAGGAGCTGAGCAGCCAGGCCAGCCTGATGAAGGACCTGCTGAGCAAGTTCCACCTCCGCAGCGACAGCGGCTCCAGCAGCTACAGCGCCCCCGCCTACTCCGAGGACAGCGCCGCCGACGTCTCCTATGACGGCGGCTACAGCGGCGGCGCCAGCGCCTTCAGCAAGTATTGATTGCTTCGCCGGCCCGCCGGCTTAAATCAAGACGCGAGCTGCCATTGGAATGAACGCAGGAACACTCGCGCCATCCCGCGCTGGCGGTAGAGTCCCCTGCCACGATGCCAGAAGGCGGTTCGGTGCCGCCTTCTGGCATCGTTTGCGCCTTCGAGACATGAAAAGGAGCGCCTCATTATGAAGGATTTGAGAGCCCAGGAGCAGGATTTGATCTTTGCCCTGGATATCGGGACCCGCAGCGTCGTGGGCGTTGTGGGCAGGCCCTCCGGGGGCCGGTTCAAGGCTCTGGACATTGAAATGGCGGAGCACGGGAGCCGCGCCATGCTGGACGGGCAGATCGACAACATTCGCCAGGTGGGCGCTCTGGCCCGGAGCGTGACGGAGCGGCTGGAGGAGCGCCTGGGCGTCCGCCTGGAGCGGGTCTGCGTGGCCGCCGCCGGGCGGGCCCTGCGGACGCAGAGCGGCAGCTTCGCCATGGACATCAGCGAGGAGAAGTCCATCAGCGCCGAGACCATCAGCCGCCTGGAGGCGGGGGCCCTCTCCGCCGCGGAGGAGGCCCTGCAGGTGGAGGACGAGGTTCGGCGGCAGTTCTTCATGGTGGGCTACACCGTGGCCCAGTACCGGCTGGACAACTATCCCCTGGCCTCCCTGCTGGAGCACAGCGGACAGAAGGCCGAGGCGGACGTGGTGGCCACCTTTCTCCCCGGCGAGGTGGTGGAGAGCCTCTATGCCGCCATGCGGGCGGCGGGGCTCCAGGTTTCCAGCCTGACGCTGGAGCCCATCGCCGCCATGAACGCCGCCATTCCCGCGGAGCTGCGGCTTTTGAACCTGGCGCTGGTAGACGTCGGCGCGGGGACCACGGATATCGCCGTCTGCCGGGACGGAAGCGTCACCGGCTACACCATGGCCACCATTGCCGGGGACGAGATTACCGAGGCCATCATGCGGACCTTCCTGGTGGATTTTAAGACCGCCGAGGAGATAAAGCGCGGCCTCCGCCCCGGGGAGGACGCCCATTATACGGACATCCTGGGCCTGGAGAACACCGCCGCCTTTGAGGAGATTCACGCCGCCATCCAGGAGCCCATGGGCCGCCTGGCGGAGGCCATCGCCGCCCAGGTGACGGAGCTTAACGGAGGAGCGCCCTCGGCCCTGTTCCTGGCGGGGGGCGGCAGCAAGCTGGACGGCCTCCGGGAGAAGGTGGCCGCCAGCCTTGGGATGGACGAACGGCGGGTGGCCATCGCCGGGAACAACTTCGCCAAAAGCGCCTTTGCCGATGAAATCGACCTGAACAACCCGGAGTACGCCACGCCCCTGGGCATCGCCATCTCCGCCGGGCTGGGGCTTTTGAACGACAGCTACGTCATCACCCTCAACGGGGAGACCGCCAAGCTCTTCCGCAGCGGCGTGCTCACCGTTCGGGACATCCTGCTGATGAACGGATACACCTACGCCGACATGCTGGGCCGCTCCGGGAAGAACCTGGGCGTGAGCCTTAACGGGCGGCGCATGGTCCTGCGGGGAGAGCCCGCCGCTCCCGCCATTCTCCGGGTGAACGGGGAGGAGGCGGCCATCAACGCGGTGGTCCACGCCGGGGACAGCATCCGGTTCCAGCCCGCCCGCAGCGGCCGGGACGCCGCCAGGACCCTGGGAGAGCTGCTGGGGAAAGGCTTTGCCGGCCGGGTGCTTCTCAACAACCGGGAGGGGGACTTGAAAACGCCCCTGCGGCAGGGAGACGTGATTTTGACCCTGGAGGGCCCGGCGGGCGTAGTTCCGCCCCTGCCCTCCCAGCCGGAGCCGCCGGAACCGGAGCGGCCGGAGCCTCCCGTCCCGCCGGGACCCCGGCCCGAGGCGGCGCCGCCGCCGGAAGAGCCGAAAGCGGAGCCCCCGAAGGCGGGCTTCCCCGGCCCGGAGGCGGTGAAGCCCCGAATCCGCAAGCGGGAGGTGGAGATTCTTCTGAACGGCAAGCCCATGGTCCTGCCGCCGAAGGAGAACGGCCAGCCCTATTACGTCATGGACCTGCTGGAGCGCTCCGGCGTGGACTTCGAGAAGCTGGAGGGGCCCGTCCGCCTGACGGTGAACGGGACGGAGTGCGGGTTCAGCCAGGTGGTGAAGGACCGGGATTCCATCACCATCCGCTGAGGGCGGCCGTTTGAGTATAAGTAGGAGAGTGAAGCGTGAAACAGGATAAGGCTGATAAGATCATTCAAAGGGCCGAACAGAAGGCGGCGAAGGCCGCCAAGCAGGTGGAGATTGCCGGAAAAAAGGCCGAGGCGGCCAAGCAGAAGCAGGCGGCGAAGGCCGAGAAAAAGGCCGCCCAGGCAGCCAAGCGCGC